>CAVDFM010000009.1:25634-27877 GCA_963608365.1 bacterium
GCCCGAAGGCAGCTCCCTTTATTTATCGCTTTATATTTGGCGGTTTATCAGACGATACCCTGAGCCATCATGGCATCGGCAACCTTCTTGAAGCCCGCGATGTTGGCGCCGGCAACCAGGTTGTAGCCAAGACCTGCCTCAGCGGCGGCCTGCTCGGAAGCGGCATGGATGTTGACCATGATGTGGTGCAGCTTCTCGTCCACTTCTTCGGGCTTCCAGGTCAGGCGCTCGGAGTTCTGGCTCATTTCGAGACCGGAAACGGCAACGCCGCCCGCGTTAACGGCCTTGGAAGGCGCAACGATGAGGCCCTTGTCCATCAGGAAGTACAGAGCTTCGTTGGTGGTGGGCATGTTGGCAACTTCGATGTAGTACTTCAGACCGTTGGCGATCATCTGCTCGGCTTCCTTCATGCCGATTTCGTTCTGATACGCGCAGGGCATGCAAACATCGACCTTCTGGCCCCAGGGCTTCTGGCCGGGGAAGAACTGTACGCCAAACTTGTCGGCATAGTCCTGAACCTTGTTGCGGCCGCTGTTGCGCATGTCGAGCATGTAGTTGATCTTCTCTTCGGTCACTATGCCGTCGGGATCATAGATGTAACCGTCGGGGCCGGCCAGGGTGACAACCTTGGCGCCCAGCTGAGCAGCCTTCTTGCAGACGCCCCAAGCCACGTTGCCGAAGCCGGAGATAGCAATGGTCTTGCCCTCGATGGTGTCGTTCTCATGCTTGAGAACTTCGCACAGATAGTACACCGCGCCGTAACCGGTAGCTTCCGGACGGAAGGGGCTGCCGCCGAAGGAGGGAGCCTTGCCGGTGAGAACGCCGTTCTCATAGGCACCGCGGATGCGCTTATACTGGCCGAACAGGAAACCGATCTCGCGGCCGCCTACGCCGATGTCACCGGCGGGAACGTCCACGCTGGGGCCGATGTGGCGCTGGAGCTCGGTCATGAAGCTCTGGCAGAAACGCATGATCTCGGCGTCGCTCTTGCCGTTGGGATCAAAGTCGCTGCCGCCCTTGCCGCCGCCCATGGGCAGGCTGGTCAGGCTGTTCTTAAAGGTCTGCTCGAAACCGAGGAACTTCATAACGGAAAGATTTACGTGAGAAGCAAAGCGCAGGCCTCCCTTGTAGGGGCCGATGGCGCTGTTGAACTGCACGCGGAAGCCGCGGTTGACGTTGACCTTACCGGCGTCATCCACCCAGGGTACGCGGAACTCTATCACACGCTCGGGCTCAACAAGGCGCTCAAGCAAACCGGCCTTCTGGTATTCGGGATGCTGATCGATAACGGTCTCAAGGGACTTGAGGACCTCTTCAACGGTCTGAAGGAATTCAGGCTCGTTCTTGTCGCGCTTTTCAACCTTCTCCAGGACTTCCTGAATGTACGCGTTCATTGTAGTACCTCCAAATATAATAATGCTTTTTTCGTCATGCGTGCCGCGCAATTTGGTTCCACGCCACGCACCAAGCTTATCATAAATCTAAGGTATACTAATGTCAAGCTAATTGTCCGCTTATAACAATTTTTTCTGTTAAAAAGTTGTAAACATGGGGAAATGTGATGGATAGAGGGTATGATAAAGCCTCAATTACCCCTTGCAATTCCGCGTTATTCGACATTATAATAAGATTAAGCGCCTGCCCCGACGCGAAAAGGGGACGGTTGGCCACAACTCTAACCTTGAAATTCAAGGAAAGGAGGTGACCACAATGGTGACATGGGCATTGCTGTTAGCGTTCGGCTCATTTATCGTTGGACTTCTCAGGCTGTTCTTGGCAGTCTTGGAATTCGTAATGAAGCTCCAAAAAAGGAAGTAACCGCTCCGGGCAAGGATAGCGGTTACTTTTTTAAATAATCACTTTCCGGCCAACCGTCTCCGGCAGGCGCGGTTTTCTGCTTATATTATACGCAAATCATAGCGAATATGCAAGTGAAAACTAAATAGTGCAGTAGCAAAAGCCTGCCCTGAAAGGGGCGCCTTTAACTCCCTCAGTCTCACTTCGTTCGACAGCTCCCTCAAAGAGGGAGCCTTTTGGTCGATGTCCAAACTCTAACGTTAAGCCTCCCTCACCGAGGGAGGTGGATTTTGCGAAGCAAAAGACGGAAGGAGTTAGCCTGCCCTGAAAGGGGATTCGAGCCGAGCGCGCCCAGTGGGCGATGCAGCGAGGGGAGAATCGGGCGGAATAGGGAGTATTGCAAGCGGCAGCGCAGCAAGACGACCATATTCCAACCAGCGTTGTGG
>CAVDFM010000010.1:0-3600 GCA_963608365.1 bacterium
CATGAGAAATGGAGCGTATCTGTATCGATACGCTCCATTGACTGTTTTATGAACACCCATCTAATGCTGCGGGGTTGGGATTGCAAACTTATTTATAATAGTTGAACTCACTGCTTGAGTTCATTTAGAGCATCTTCAACATCATCATAGCCCTTTATCGACTTATCTTTTGCAATTTGCTCTGCTTCAAGCATTGCAGAAATGAATAACGGGCTGAGTATTTCGGATTTTATTTCTTTCACAACCTCATCTCCATATTTATATTCCGCTCTGTCATGCCAAGGTGCTTATAAAAGCGCAGGGCGTTTTCGTTGAAGGCCCAAACGGTGAGCATAAGCGTGTCCGCGCCGCGCTCCTTTGCAAGGCGGACTGTTTCATTATACAGCAGCGTGCCTATGCCCCTGCCGCGGCAGCCGCTATGCACACATATGTCGTCAATATAGGCTATACGGTGCGGCAGAATTGCCGGATGCGGATTGGCGGGCTTCATGAATGCGGACGCGAAGCCGACAAGCTTATCGCCGTCATACGCGGCAACGGGGAAGGCGTTTGCATCGCCAAGCAGCGCCGCGTAATGCTCCGGTAAAAAGTGAGCATCGGCGGCATAAACATCGCCGCGCGCGGCGTGGTGCAGCGCATGAACCTCTGCCACAAGGGCGCGCACGGCATCGTAATCGTCAATGGTCGGCTTATGAATGGTTATCATATGTTCTTCAGCACTATTTCCTTCATGGGTGTGGTTGAATCTATCGGCCCGCCGCCAAGGCAAATCTCGCCATTGTACAGCACCACCCATTGCCCGGGCGTAACGGCGCGCTCCGGCTGCATAAACGTTACGCGGCAGCCCTCGCCATGCATGCTTACGTGTACGGGCACGTCGCTTTGGCGGTAGCGGAATTTTGCCGTGCAGTCAAACTCACTTGCGGGCGGTTCGCCGGCAATAAAGTGCATATGCCCGGCCTCAAGCGCAAGGGAGAACAGCTCTTCATGCTCGCCCTGCTGAACTATAAGCAGGTTGCGCTTCATGTCTTTGCCTATTACGAACCAGCTTTCGCCGGTCCCGTCGCTGCGCCCGCCTATGCCAAGGCCGCGGCGCTGGCCGAGGGTATAATACATAAGCCCGTCATGGCGCCCCACTATTCTGCCGTCCAGCGTAACGGTATCGCCCGGCTGTGCGGGCAGGTATTCCATAAGGAATTTTTTGAAATTGCGCTCGCCTATGAAGCATATGCCCGTGGAATCCTTCTTCTTTGCGTTGGGCAGCTCCGCTTCCTCGGCTATGCGCCTAAGCTCGGGCTTTAGCATATCACCAACGGGGAACATGGCGTTCTTCAGCTGCGCCTGCGTAAGGCCGGCAAGGAAATACGTTTGATCCTTGTTCAGATCCTTTGCGCGAAGGAGCGTGACTTTGCCGTCCGCCGCCTTATCAAGGCGGGCATAATGCCCCGTTGCCAGGTTGTCCGCGCCCGCGGCCATGGCAAGGTCAAGAAACGCCTTGAACTTTATTTCGCAGTTGCACAATACGTCAGGATTTGGCGTTCTGCCCTTTGAATATTCATCAAGAAAATAGGAAAAAACCCTGTCCTTGTATTCCTTGGCGAAGTTCACGCCGTAGCACGGTATGCCTATCTTTCGGGATACGGCCATAGCGTCCTGATAATCCTCCGTTGCGGTGCATACGCCGTCCTCGTCCGTTTCTTCCCAGTTTTTCATGAATACGCCCGTCACGTCGTAGCCCTGCTGCTTTAATACAAGCGCCGCTACGGAGGAATCCACCCCGCCGGACATGCCAACTATAACCCTTTTTGCGTTGTTTTCCATATGTTTATCCTTATTCGTTGCCAGTAAGTCCGGGGCTTCTTAAAAGCGCGTTGCCAAGATATACCCTGTTTATCATGCCAAGCTTTTCGCCGCCTTCGCTCATCCAAACCTTTTTTATGTAGGGAAGTTCCGTAAGCGTGTTCACAAAGCTGTATATTATGAGCATTTCCAGCCTGTCCGCACTTTCGGCGGATTCATAGCTGAGCGCTTCCTTCAGCTTATCCGTGAAGCCTTCCTTCCATTCTATCACGGCTATGCCGTCCGCAAGATATACCCGCTCAACATCATCGCGCGAAAGGGGAGCGAAGCCAAGCCCGCTCGAATCCTGTGCATCTATAAGCGTGAGCACGCGCTTTGTCAAATCATATTCGTCGCTTGAAGGGACTATTTTATTCTCCCGCTTCAGCATGGAGCCGTTTTCGTCCGGATAATCCACGCTTACGCTCGTGCCGAGCATATCGGCGTACATGTCGCGGGTAAGATAGTCCACGTCGTCATTAAGCTTTGTGCGCGTGCCGTCCTCCGCTTCAACGTAAAGCACTATGCCGCTTATGCCGGGAAGGTAGCCCGTAAGCGTCAGCGTGAGCGCGGCGCACATAAGTCGCTCGTCATAATCATTCTTGGGTTGCTTTATGGTTATGTATATTACCTTCGGCGCGAACAGCGGCAGGGAGCTCGGCGCGGATGTTGCGGAGGCTTCGCCGGTTTTGCCGGATGAGGTGTTCTTTTCGGCAGTATCGTCAGTTTCTTCTTCCTCCATTCCGACTACGCCTATCCTCGGCTCCCGCGCAAGCGTAAAGTCCGCCGGAAGCACGGGCTCAAGCGCGTCCTCTCCCGATACTCCCGCGGCAAGCTTGCCCGTAAGTATCGTAACAAGGTCCGTTACCGAAGCTTCGGAAGAAACGTTCAGCTGCACGCTGTGCGCGGCTATGAGTGTCCGTTCCGCATTGGTAAAATACATGGTGACGTATTGGTCAATGTATTTCACGACCTCGCTCATGGAGCCTTTGCTGCGGTCCGGATATTTTTCGGCCATGTCCTCGGCGTATTTATCAAGGCTTTGGCCCGAATAGCGGGCTTCGCCTATGGCGTTGCTGTTGTAGCCCTGCTCCTTGCCGTTATAAAGCAAGTTCACGGCCTGTATGCCAAGCGTATCGCTCAGCGTTGCGGCTATTGCAAGGCGGGCTATGAGCCAATCCGACTCGCTGCCGGGGAAACCGCCGCTTAGGTACACGTTGCATATGCCCATGGACTTTTCAACCTTGTCCAGCTTCAGCTTGGATGGTACAGACCGCCCGAGCGACTGGCTTGAAGGTTCTTCCATAAGCGCGCGCACGGTGCAAAGCGCCATGCTTTCGCCTTCTTCGCAGCGCACGGTGCGCTTTTCGCCCGCAAGGCGGGTGCCGTCCTCGTTTATATAATAAAGCGTTGCTTCAAATTCGCCCTGGGCAAGCGTTTCTTCGCCCTGCCTTGGCGGCACGTCGCTGCTCAGTTCAAGCGGGGGAGGGTAGCTGTCCTCGTTCATGCAGGCGGAAAAAATGCCCATGCATACCGCAAACGCCAATATGAGCGCAATGCATCGCCGCATCATACGCCGTCACCTCCCAGCATGTTTATAAGCGATTTGTAGCCCAGTTTATAAATGCTGCCTTCGCTTTTAAGCGTAAGCTGATACCAGCGCGCGCCCTGATTGTTATCCAGCGTTATTTCAACCGTTACAAGAATGCTTGAAGAATCCTTGCTCTGCGTTTGTTCGCGCACGGAAAAGCTTTTTATCTT
>CAVDFM010000010.1:3610-27809 GCA_963608365.1 bacterium
TGGCAAGGCTTGCCATATATGTTTCAAAGCTGGCGTAATCCGGCTTCTGCGCGCCGCCCTGCTCCAGTTCCGCTATCAGCGGATACGCCTTATCGTATTCGCCGTTCTGTATATGCTCAAGCAGGCATGTGACAACGCCCGGCGCGGTTATAACATACGAATCGTCAAACTCCATAGGCTCCAGCAGATCATGGCTGCCGCCGCCGAATGTTTCAAGGCCCAGTTCCGTTCTGCGTACGCGCGCAGCGGAACCATTAAGCTCAAACAAAAGCTGCACGCTCACGTCCGGCTTGTTCGCGGTTATCGTGTTCACTATCGATTGCGCGGCAAGCCTTCGCGCAAGGTACATTTCCTCCCTTGCGTTTTCCACGCGCGCTTCGTATTCCGCGCGGGAAAGGAGACCGTTTTCCATCAGTCTGGAGCCGTCTGCAATGGCTTCGTCCACAATATCCGTATTGAAGAACTCTGCCGAAAGGGTAACGTATAATATTGCCCCTTCAAGCGAAACGTCAACTATTTCGGTACCCGTCGGGATTACCGCGCTTATGTTTCCGCTAAGCGGCGGCGTGCCTTCCATAAGCGTGCGTATCATGGCGCGCTCCTCGCGCTCGCCCGCGTAAACGGTTATCGTTGCCGTTACGCCAACAAGATACGCTTCATCCGTAAGCCTATAATAAAGCTTTGCGCGCATGTCCTTTGCAATGCCCGCTTCGGGGTCTATATCCGGCAGATCCTCGTGCACGCTGTCCTCTTTTATCATGCCGCGGGAGCAGCCGCCAAGCGTGAGCAGCAGCATAAGCGCCGCCGTGAGCAGCGCCATCAGCCGCAGTGTGTTTTTGCCGTGCTTCATGCGTTTACTCCTCCCCGTCCGCAAGCGGCAGATGCACCGTGAACGTTGACCCGTGCCCAAGCTCGCTTTCAACCGTTATGAATCCGCCGTGAAGCGTAATTATCCGCTCCACTATCGCAAGGCCGAGTCCCGTGCCGCCCGTGCCGCGGGAACGCGCCTTGTCCACGCGGTAAAAGCGTTCAAACAGGTGCGGGATGGCGTCCTCCGGTATGCCTATGCCGGTATCCTTCACAATAAGCTGCGCTTCGCCGCCGGTCTGCTTCACCGCCGCGTCAACATGCCCCGCGTCCGTATACTTGACCGCGTTTTCTATAAGATTGACCACGGCCTGCTCTATCTGGCGCTCTTCGCCGAATATAGTTGCGCTGCCGCCGGTGAAATTCAGCGCTATGCCCTTGTCCTCTGCAAGCGGTCTCAATCGGGATACGACGCGCTCCGCTATGTCCTTCAAATCAACGTTTTCCCGGTGCAGCAGCGGCTGGCCTTCATCGAACTGCACAAGGCGCAGAAGATCCGTTATAACGTTGGACATTCTATCTACCTCGTGGTTAACATCCTCAAAGAACTCCCGCATTTCGGCGGGGTCGGGATTTTCTTCATATAATATGGATTCGCTTAACAGCTTCATTGTGGCAAGCGGGGTTTTAAGCTCGTGCGATGCATTGGATACAAATTCGTCCCTCACGCGGTCGTGAGCCTCTATCTGCTCGCTCATTCGGTTGAACGCGCGGCCAAGCTCCGCAACCTCGCCCTGCCCGTGCACCTTAACGCGCACGCCGCTGCCCTGTTTGCCCATGCGGCGTATGGCATGGGTCAGTTCAACAATGGGCTTTGTAACAAAGCCGCTGAGCGTAAAGCTGAGCGCGACCATAACCGCCGCAACAATGCCGAAAACTATTGCAACTTCGGCAATTATGTCCGCAACGCTGTCCTCAACGTCCTGTATCATTGCGCTGAAAAGCACCGCGCCCAAATATTTGCCGTCCTGCGTTATTGGGGCGGTGTAGTACACGGCCCAATTGGTGGAGCCGGAAAGCTTCAGCGCGCCTTTATCCGCGCCTGTGCTTATTTTATGGAAGCCGAATGCCGCTTCTTTGCCGCCTATGAGCACATCGCGCACCTCTCTGTACGGCAGCATAAAGCCCGTTTGGTAGGAGGCGGAGTCTATCTGCACCACGGCATCCGTATCCATTATAAGCACCCTGCCGCCCATTTCCTGCGCGCGGCTGAGCACCAATGAATACAGCGTGTCTGCATCGGAATCAAAGCTTTGACTTATTTCAAGTGCAAGGCGGGTGGTGGCCTCCTGCTGCTGCTTTGTGCGCTGATTGACAAGCGAGGATTCGACCAATATTGCCACGGTAAAGCTTATGGCAAGCAAGGCCACGATGGTTACTGCCAAATATATGGCGACCATCCTGACCCTGATTGAGCCGAAAAACTGTTTTCGCTCACTGCGCAAAGTAATAGCCAACTCCCCACTTAGTCAGAATATATTCGGGATTGGCGGGGTCCCGCTCAATCTTTTCCCTAAGGCGGCGGATATGCACGTCCACCGTTCTGAAATCGCCTATGTAGTCCTGCCCCCATATGGTTTCAAGCAGCTCGTCGCGGCTGTATACCTTGCCGGGGTTTTTCATGAAAAGCTGAAGCAGGTCAAATTCCTTCATGGTAAGGCTCACGTTCTTGCCGTCAAGCGTTGCGCTGCGGCTGCCTATGTTTATGCTCAGCCCGTTTGCGCTCAGCTCCATTTTCGGCGCTTCGCGGTTCGCCCCCGCGCGGCGCAGTATGCTCTTTATCCTGGCCTTTACTTCCAGTATGTTGAAAGGCTTTGTCATGTAATCGTCCGCGCCGTATTCAAGGCCGAGTATTTTGTCCATATCCTCGCCCTTGGCGGTGAGCATTATTATGGGAATGTCGCTCGTTTCACGCACTATCTGGCAAACCTCTATTCCGCTGAGCTTTGGCAGCATAACGTCCAGCAGCACCAGATCATAATGCCCGCTGTTCAGCTTTTTTAATGCCTCCTCGCCGTCCGATGCGGAATCGGTTTCGTAACCGTCCTGCTCCAGCGTGCGTTTCAGTCCTTTTATCATAAGCGGCTCGTCGTCCACAAGCAGTATTCGTCTTGCCATTATGGCGTCCTCCTTTCGCCGCGCCGCGGTATTGCGCGCAGCTATAACTTTCCATATTTATTATACCATAAAAGCGCCCTGCATAAAGGGGAATAATTTGAACGAACGGTGTATTTAACAATAAATTAACCGTTGAACTATGTACAAATGCATATAAATTTTGCTATAATAGCCAAAGTGTACTATGCCGACATATGGATATGCCGGTTTTTGAGGAAAGGACCAATTTGAATTTGAAACGAATCATTTCGCTTGTGCTTATATTTATACTCGCGCTCGGCGTGCTGCCTGTTTTCGCTGCGGCGGACGAATTTGACCCGGAGAGCGTATCCACGCCCTACATCTGCCTTATGGATGCGGCTACGGGCACCGTGCTTTATGAAAAGAACAGCAAGGCGCAGGCATACCCCGCCAGCACCACAAAGATAATGACATGCATACTGGCCATTGAAAACGCGGCGGACATAAACGAGATAGTGAATACGGGCAGCAACGTTGAAACGCGCGGCTCCACCTGCCACTTTTCCCGCAACGAGGAAATGCCCCTTATAGACATGCTGTACGGCATGATGATGTTTTCCGGCAACGATGCCGCCAAGGCCATTGCGGAGCACATTGGCGGCAGCGAATCCGGCTTTGCGGAGATGATGAACAAAAAGGCCGCGGAGCTTGGCATGACCGGTTCGCACTTCGTTAAGCCCAACGGACTCCATAAGGAGGATCATTATTCAACCGCGTATGACATGGCCGTGCTTACCCGCTACGCCATGCGCAACGAAACATTCCGCAAGATAGTTTCCACAGCGACCTATAACGCCGCCCCCACCAACAAGGATTCCGACGGCTACCAGTGGTATAATTCCAACCGCCTGCTTTATACAAAGGAAGGCGAAGTAGACTACAAATATAAATACGCGACCGGCGTAAAGACGGGCGACACTACCGCCGCGGGCCGCTGCCTTGTGGCAAGCGCGGAGAAGGACGGCGTGGAGCTGATACTGGTGCTGTTCGGCGATTATGAAAACAAGGTAAAGGGCGAATATCGCTTTGAAAACGCGGCTAAGTTCTTCGATTGGGGTTTTGCAAACTTCGTATCCGTGGACGCGGGCACGCTGGGCCTTGAAAGCACCATGCAGCTGCCCATATCGAACGCCAGCCTTGAGGACGCGGAAGGCGGACTGCTCACCGCGAACATAGATTTTTCCGCCGCAAAGCTTACCGGCTTAAAGGAAACCATAAACGCCATCACCGCAACGCCCTCGCTTTTGACCAGCAGCTATGTTACCTCAAGAAAGCTTGAAGCCCCGATAGCCGCGGGGGAGGAACTTGGCACGGTATCGTACCAATACAACGGCGTAACGATGTTCACCGCGCCACTCATAGCTTCGCGCGATGTGGCGGAGGCGGCAACGGTCGTGAGCGACACGGCCTCGCCAAATTCAAGCCCGCTGATAGTATCCAGCCCCGACGTGAACGACAATGAGGGCGGCAGCGGATGGCTGTTCTGGGTGCTGCTGATAGCGGCGCTGGTGATAATAGTGCTGATAGCGAAGGTGCTTTCCTCCCGCCGCCGCAGGCGCAGGGCAAAGAAACGCCGCGCCTACCGCAGCAACTATCCGAGAAGATAAGGTTATAGTGCAAAGGCTCCCTGATGGGAGCCTTTTTGAAATTACCGCTATCCAAAAGCTTTCCCCGCAAGCGGGGGCGCCTTTTAACTCCCTCAGTCTCGCCTACGGCTCGCCAGCTCCCTCTTAGAGGGAGCCTTTAGGAGCGCTTTACAAGCTTACAGATTAGCCTCCCTCACCGAGGGAGGTGGATTTTGCGAAGCAAAAGACGGAGGGAGTTGGCCTGCCCTGAAAGGGGAGGTGGACATGAGCGTTAGCGAATGGACGGAGGGGTTGAAAAAGAAAGTCGCTTCGCTCGGTATCGTTAACCCCTCAGTCAAACCTTCGGTTTGCCAGCTCCCCGTCCGGGGAGCCTTTTGGCTGGCGGCATAAACAAACAGGGGAACGCATCGCGTCCCCCATATTCGCACCTTCACAGCATGCTTAGGCATGCATTAATCCAGCTCTATCCGCGGGTTCTCTTTGCTGCGGCGGTAGAGCGTAAGCTTTTTGCCTATGCACTGCACCGGCTCCGCATGGAGCCGCGCGGCAAGGGTCTCTATGGTGTCCTTGGGGCTTTCGGGCGCGGTTTCGAGCACCGTTATCTTTATCAGCTCCCGCGCCTCAAGCGCCGCGTCAAGCTGCTCCGTCACCGCGGGGGTAACGCCCGCCTTGCCTATTTGATACAGCGGCTGCAGCGTGTTGGCCATTGACCTGAGCTGCGCCCTTTGCTTGCTTGTCATAATATTCCGTCTCCTTTTTTATTCTACAAAGTCAAATTCCCATTCGCCCATGCGCACAACGCTTTCCTCGTTCGCTCCCGCGGCACGCAGCGCGTCTATTATGCCTTCCTTTATAAGGTACTGCTGGAAGCGGCGCATGGAGCCTTCGTCGTCGGCATAGGTGGTATCGAGTATATAATCCACGCTGCCGCCCGTTACCACGAACACGTCGCCGTCGCGCTCTATATTGAAGCCCGGCTCGTACTTGTGGCCTATGTTTATCTCCTCTTCCTCGAACTGATAGGTCTTGGGCAGGGTCGCAAGCGTCCTGACAAGGCAGTCTATCAGTGCGTCAAACCCGGTCACGGTAGCCGCGGATACGGGGAACACCTCAACTCCTTCGTCCGCAAGCGCTTCCTTCAGCCGCGCAAGGTTATCCTCCGCGCCGGTTATGTCCATCTTGTTCGCGGCAACCACCTGCTTCAGCTCGCCCAAGCGGGCGCTGTAGCGCGTAAGTTCGCCCTTTATTTTGAAGTAATCGTCAACGGGGTCTCGCCCTTCGCTGCCGGATACATCGATAACGTGCACCAGTACGCGGGTGCGCTCGATATGCCTTAGGAAATCGTGCCCAAGGCCCGCGCCTTCAGCTGCGCCCTCTATAAGGCCGGGTATGTCCGCAAGCACAAAGCTTTTGTCGTAACGCTTAACAACGCCTAAATTGGGCGTAAGGGTGGTGAAGTGATAGTTGGCTATCTTTGGCTTGGCGCTGGTCAGCACGGAAAGAATGGTGCTTTTGCCAACGTTCGGCAGGCCTATAAGCCCAACGTCCGCAATGGTTTTAAGCTCCAGCTCAACTTCCCTTTCAAGCGTTTTCTGCCCGGGCTGGGCAAAGCGGGGGGATTGCTTGGAGGGCGTTGCAAAGCGGCTGTTGCCCTTGCCGCCGCGCCCGCCGTGCAGCACTATTTTCCTCCTGCCGGGTTCGTTCAGGTCGGCCGCTATAGCACCGGTCTCAACGTCCCTAACGAGCGTGCCTACGGGTACCTTTATAATAAGGTCCTGGCCGGTTTTGCCGCTGGAGCGTGCAGCGCGGCCCTTTTCGCCGTTTTCCGCGCGGAAGAAGCGCGCAAATTTGAAGTCCAGCAGCGTATCCATATTGCTGTCCGCCACGAACACAACGTTGCCGCCGCGCCCGCCGTCGCCTCCGTCCGGCCCGCCGCGGGTAACGAACTTTTCCCTGTGGAAGCTGGCGCAGCCGTCTCCGCCGTCGCCCGCCTTTATAACAATTCTTGCCTTATCAACGAACTGCATCGTTTTTCTCCGTTTTCTTTTGATTATTTATATACTCCAAGCAGTATGGCCTGATCGTACATATGCCGCATTCGGGACTGCGCGCGGAGCAAACGCACCGCCCATGGAAAATTATCCAATGATGCGCGGCAGACCAATCCTCCTCAGGTATGTTCTGCATAAGCTGCTTTTCCGTATTCAGCACGTCCTTCGCGTCCGCAAGGCCAATTCGGTTGGCAACGCGGAACACATGCGTATCCACGGCTATTGCCGGCACGCCGAACGCATTGGATACGACCACGTTTGCGGTCTTTCGCCCAACGCCGGGCAGCTTTGTCAGCTCGTCACGCTCGCGCGGGACCTCGCCGCCGTATTGCTCAACTATTATTTTGCTGGCGGCGATTATGTTTTTGCCCTTTGTTTGGTAAAAGCCGCAGCTGCGTATATACGGCGCAAGTTCTTCTTCGCTCAAACCTGCAAATGCCTCGGGCGTATTGTAGAGCGGAAACAGCACGGCTGTGGTTTTATTCACCTGCTTGTCCGTGCATTGCGCGCTGAGCATGGTCGCCACGAGCAGCTCAAACGGGGAAGTGAAGTTAAGTTCCGGCTTCGCGTCCGGATACGCCTCCTTCAGCGCCGCAAGCGCGGCCCTTATGCGCTCCGCCTTTTGCTTTTTGCTTTCCCGCATGTTCAGCGCCCCTTTCCGTGCGAATACATACAAATACATGCTAATTATATACGAACATGGGCTTATTTTGCAACACAAGCGGCATTTTATTTGGGCATATGTTATAATGGTTCAAATTAAATTGAAAAGAGGGGCCATATGAGCATTATAGATGCGTTCAATACATCCGAACAGATAATCGACCCAAGCGCCATGGCAAGGCCGATTGAGGGCTTTCCGGACACGGTGCTTGTAACATTCAGCCAAAAGGTGCTGGAAGCGGCGGCAAAGCGCATCAAGCTGACGCCGCTCAAGGAGATGCATTGCTGCTACACCGTGCCGGTATACGCCTTTGAATACAAGGGTAGGAAGCTTGGCATATACATGACCTGCCTTGGCGGGAGCGCGGCGGCGGGGCTGCTGGAGGAGATATTTGCCGCCGGAGCAAAGCGCGCGCTGTTCTTCGGCTCCTGCGGGGTGCTGGATAGGAGCATTGCCGCGGGGCATTTTATAGTGCCCACCGCCGCATACCGCGACGAAGGCACAAGCTACCACTACGTTCCCGCGAGCGACTATATTGATATTCCCACCGCGGCTGAACTTTCCGCCGCGCTTGACGCGATAAGCATGCCCCATGTGCAGGGCAAAACATGGACTACCGACGCCATATACCGCGAAACGCGCGACGGCCTTGCCAAGCGCCGTGCGGAGGGCTGCATAACGGTTGAAATGGAGTGCGCCAGCCTAATGGCCGTGGGCCAATTCCGCAAAAAAGCCGTTTACCAGTTCCTATATGCGGAGGACTGCCTGGACAGCGTTGAATGGGACCCGCGCATAATGGGCAAGCAGCCCGCCACCGCCTACGAAGGCTACCTTGACGTGGCGCTGGAATGCGCAATAAGGGTGAAGGGGTAAAAATAAATAAACAAAGGGGGAAACGCCACGGCGTTCCCCCTGCAAGCTTATTCAGCCTATCCTTACTTTATTATGTCTATGGTGCCGATGAGCGGCAGGCGCTTCATTTCACCCTTGCAGACGCTTACCAGGGCCATTATCCAAAGGACTACCTGGAATATCCAGATGAGTATGCCTATAACTATGCCTGAGGTGATGCTGGCAACCACGCTGAGAAGCAGCAAAAGCAGCGCCTGATTGGCCCAGAAGGTGCCGAACTCGGTCTTGGGGTTGGTCACTATGGGCAGGAAGAAAAGAATGGGGAACACAACGGCAAGTATGGCCATTGTTTTGCTGTTGTCGGTCTGCACCGGCTGCTGAACGGGCTGAGTGGGGTTGGTGTAAGCCGTGTTCTGCTGTGCGTTAGTATAGGTGCTCTGCTGGGCGGGTTCGCCGGTGGCCGCGCCGCAGGTGGGGCAGAACTTTGCGCCGTCGTCATACTGCGCGCCGCAATTTGTGCAATAAGGCATAGAATAACTCCTTTCAAATAAACCGTATGTGATGCATTCATATTACCACATTCTCCGCGCCTTGTCATCAGCATAGCATACGGCGCGGGCAACAAATTTTTACATTATGTAGCACAGCGGTATAACAATGAATATTGCCGGAACGTAGTCCATTACCTTCAGCTTTGTCACGCCCAGCATATTAAGCCCAAGCGCCGCTATAAGTATGCTGCCTACGCAGGTCATCTCCGCAACCACGGCGTCGCTGAGCACGGGCGCTATAAGCCCCGCAAGCAGCGTGAGCGCGCCCTGGTACACGAATACGCTCGCCGCCGAAAGCCCAACCCCCGCGCCAAGGCTTGCCGTGAGCACCATTGCGCTTATGCCGTCCAGCAGCGCCTTTGTATAAAGCATGGAATGGTCGCCGTTCAGGCCGCTTTGCAGGCTCCCTACCACCGCCATCGCGCCCACGCAGTATATAAGGCTTGCCGTAACAAAGCCCTGTGCTATGCCCGCGCCGCCGTTCGCTATGCGGCCTTCTATCACCTTACCGAGTTTTTCCATTTTGCCGTTCAAATCAAGCAGCGTGCCTATTGCCGCGCCCAGCGCCATTGCTATTATAACAGCCAGCGTCTTGCTGCCTTCAAGCATTCCGTCTATGCCAATGTATATTACGCAAAGCGAAATGCCCTTCATTATTGCGTCCGTCACCTTGGCGTTTATGCCGCGCTTTAATAGCAGCCCTATCCCGCATCCCAACAATATTGCAAGCGTGTTCACTATTGTACCGAGCATGGTATTTCTCCCTTTCTTATGCCAAAAAGGCAGCACGCGCCGCCTTTTTGGATATTTGCTTATGTTTTATTGCGGCTTATTTATGCTCGCTTATCCATTCGTCCATTATGGGCATGGAAAGGTTGAAATAAGTCGGCCCAATGTTAAGATACGTTTCATGGAAGCTGCGCAGGTCGAAGCCATCGCCGCAAATATCCTTCGCTTCCCTCAGCTTTTGCTGATATATGCTGTATCCCATTGCGTATTCAAGGAAGTAGAACGGGTTTTCCACGGCGTAGTCATAATAAATGGCCTTCAGCTCCGTTGCGGTCTCGTCCCCGAAATAGGCGGAGATAAGGTCGAACATATCGTCCGCGCTCTTGCCGAAGTAGTTCACCTCTATGCTCACTATCGCGGGCAGCAGCAAATTGCCTATCGTGGAGTTAGCGCTCATAAAGTTGCAGTACGGCGCGCCGAATTTGTCATTATAATTATCGAAGAACACCTCGCCGGACTGGGACCAGCTTTCGTAGTAGCCGCCCATGGAAAGCGCCTGGCGGGTGTAGCCGGTCTTATCTATAAGCGTGCGTATGTACTGATACTGATAAAGGTGTCCGGGGTAGCCTTCGTGCGCAAGGGTGTCAAGGTACCTGTTGTCGTCCTCAAGCGTTTTCGCGTTGAGTATTATAAGGTTCTCGCTCGAGTCGTCCACCGGCGGAATAAGATACGCCGCGGGGCTGAACTGGTCCTCAAGCTCGCTGGGGCAGTCCATGAACGTGAGCGTATGCTCGGGAAGTTCCGGATAGTATTCCGCCATCAGATCCTTAAGGTACTCTATGTTCTCCTCGGTCGTGCCGACGCTAAGTTCCACCGTGTCGTACTTATCGAACACGGTGGCGTCCTCCTTGGCGGCGGTATAAAGCTTGTTCACCTGCGCGTCAAGTTCATTATAAAGTATGTTCAGCGCTTCCTCGGGCGTTATGTCCGCGCAGGCGTTGTATTTAAGTTCCTCCGCGAAGAAGGCCTTGCCCTCCTCGCCGTATGTATACAGCGCGCCGTCGGTGGTCGCCGTGCCACGCAGCGCCTCAAGCCCGTCGTACAGTACCTGATAGGAATCTATAAGCGCGTTCACAAGTTCCGCATTCCTTGCGCTGTACGCGGCGCGTTCCTCGTCGCTCAGTTCATCTATATCGGCTATGAATTCATCAAATGTGGCGAACAGGAAGCACGTTTCCCGCGCATCCATGAATGCCTTTATCTGCTCAAGCACCTTGTCAAGCGCGTTATCGCGCATGAACTTGCCGTCCGCGGATTTCTCCTGCTCAAATGCCAAAACCTGCCCAACGTAGCGCGGCGTATCCGCAAGCAGCGTAAGGTAATTCTCCACGTCCGCCTTGGTGTGCATATCATAGAACACCAGATTGAGCGGCAGGTTGGAATGAAGCCCCACAAGGGTGTCCAGCACTTCGTTATAGTAATAATATTGGTTGCTCTCTATGCTCTGTTCAAGGAACTGAACGAGCGTATCGTAGGTTATCTTTGAATCGTCGGAAAGCACGTTGCGGTCAATGGCGTAAAGTTCATCGAGCCATGCTTCGTTCTCCGCGTTGCTCGCTTCCTGCTCGGCATAGGTGAATTCGCCCCAGCCGGTAGGGTAATCCGTTATAAGGGGAAAATTCTCCGGATGCGCAACGGTAAGGTGGAAGCTAAGCGCGTCGCTAACAACGCTCTCTGCAAACATTCTCTCGTCCAGCTCTTTAAGCGCGGCCTCGGCCTCCGCCGCTGCCGTGTCCTCAGTTGGCTCGGGTTCGGGAGTTGGGGCGGATGTCACCGCAGGCGCTATTGGCGCTTCGGTGTCCTTGGGCGCTGCGGAGCAGCCGAACAGGCTGAGCGCAAGCAGCATACTCAGCGCAAAACTTATAAGCTTTATCATGGATTTCATAAATAAATATATCCTTTCTGGGCTATATATAAATTTATGCATATACACTACCACATAAAGCCGCATTTCTCAATAAAAAATATAAGGGAGCTGTTATGCTCCCTATGTATTCTCAGCTTTTGCTTACGGGTATAAGCAGCGTTTCCCCGACGAATATCAAATCCGGATCCTCGCGCGGGTTGAGCCGCAGCAGTTCTTCAACGGTTGTGTTGAACCGGCGGGCTATGGACGAAAGCGTGTCCCCGCGGCGCACAACGTATGTCATCAGCTCTCCGCTGAGATACGGCTTCAGCAGCGCCCATGTGCGCGGCCCCGCAATGCCGTCCGCCGTGATGCGGTTGGCCCGCTGGAACGCCGTTACCGCGTTGAACGTGCGGCTGCCGAATATTCCGTCCGCCTGCCCGGGGGAGAAGCCCGCGCTGGTCAGCGCCGTTTGCAGTATGGTAACAAGCATGCCCCTGTCCCCGCGCCGCAAATATACGTCGCTGTAATCTATATACGGGGCTATGGCAAGCCACGTCGCCCTGTCCGCAACGCCCGTCTGCGCAAGCATTGCGCTCCGCTGGAACGCGCGCAATGCGGCCTGAGTCTTTGTGCCGAAAAGGCCGTCCACCCGTCCCGGGGAGTTGCCGGAAGCCTCAAGCGCCTCCTGCAGCCGCCTTACCATTGCGCCGCGGCTGCCGCGCCTTAGCACATCAGGGTCGCTTTCAAGCGAAAACGGCTCAAGGAACTGCCACGTTACCGGGCCTATTATGCCGTCCTGCGTTGCGCCGAGCACCCGCTGGAACTGCATCACCGCGCGCTCCGTTGCCGCGCCGAATACTCCGTTTGCCGTGCCCGGGTCGTAGCCCGCGCGTATAAGGGCGGTTTGGGCCGTGCGCACGTCGCTGCCCGTATCGCCACGCTGTAATATCCTCATTGTTTTGCACCTCGCTCATTTTGCTCTTGGCGCATTTATAGCGCCTTATATTGCCACCATATGCCGCACAGCGCCCCCGTGTGCGCGGCAGGCACGTTTTTTTCACATTGTTGCTCATATTGAGCATTTGAACATATGCCTAAAATGTGATATGATAACTAAGATTATTAAATTGGTACGATATGCCCTTTATCAAGCGGCATGTCAGGAGGACAAATTGGGTAAAAAGCTGAGAACTCCGCTTATCTATTTGGCCATAGTGGTGCTGATGATAGTGCTGCTCACGCAGCTTCAGAACGGCGGCACGGACGATAAGAAGATCGAATATGCCGATTTTCTTGCAATGGCCAAGAACGGAATGGTGGAAGCCGTTGAATACTGCAACGGCGAAATAGTGGGCATCAAGAAAGGTTCCGCGTATAAGGACCTGTTCCCCAAAAAGTATGACTTTATGTGCAACGTGTCCAACGAAGCTGCGCTTCGCGCGGACATGGCGGCCATTGTTGCCGATGCAAACGGCATAGATGCGGACAAGGTAACGCCGGAGGATTATCCCTTTACTTATACCTATAATCCCCCGCCGGAAGCTTCCATACTGGAATACATACTGCCTTACATTATAATGCTTGTCATAATAATCGTGTTCTACGTTTTGATATTCCGTGCGCAGGGCGGCGGAAACAAGATGATGAGCTTCGGCAAGGCGCATGCGCGCACCCAGGTGGACCCCAATAACCACGTCACGTTCGATGATGTTGCCGGTGCGGACGAGGAAAAGGAAGAGCTGAAGGAAGTTGTTGAATTCATGCGCGCGTCCAAGCGCTTCACCGAAATGGGCGCAAGAATACCCAAGGGCGTGCTGCTCGTAGGCCCTCCGGGCACGGGTAAAACGCTGCTTGCCAAGGCCGTTGCGGGCGAGGCGAAGGTGCCTTTCTTCTCCATTTCCGGTTCTGACTTTGTTGAAATGTTCGTAGGCGTAGGCGCAAGCAGGGTGAGGGACCTTTTCACCACCGCAAAGAAGTGCGCGCCCGCCGTTGTGTTCATAGACGAAATTGACGCCGTAGGCCGCCAGCGCGGCGCTGGCCTTGGCGGCGGGCATGACGAACGCGAGCAGACGCTTAACCAGCTCCTTGTTGAGATGGACGGCTTTGCCGTGAACGAAGGCATAATAGTCATCGCCGCCACCAACCGCCCCGATATACTTGACCCAGCGCTCCTGCGCCCGGGCAGGTTCGATAGGCAGATAACCGTAAATTACCCTGACGTTAAGGGCCGCGAAGCCATATTGAAGGTGCATGCCAAGGGCAAGCCGCTGGCCAAGGAAGTGAGCCTTGAGGTGCTGGCAAAGCGCACGCCGGGCTTCACGGGTGCGGACCTTGAAAACGTGCTGAACGAGGCCGCGATACTTGCCGCAAGGTATAAGAAAAAAGAAATCGGCATGACGGAGCTTGAGGAGGCCATAACCCGCACGGTGGTCGGCCCCGAAAAGCGCAGCCATGTTATAACGCCCGAAGATAAGAAGATAACCGCGTATCACGAGGCGGGCCACGCCGTTGTGGCGCGCGTACTGCCCAACTGCGACCCCGTGCACGAGATAAGCGTTATTCCGCGCGGCAGGGCTGCGGGCTACACCATGACCATGCCCGAGGACGACCGCGACCATATGTCCCGCGGAAAGATACTGGACGAGATCGCCATGGCGCTCGGCGGCAGGGTTGCCGAAAGCATATTCTTGGACGATATATGCACCGGAGCATACAGCGACCTTCAGAAGGCGACCGAGCTTGCGCGCAGGATGGTTGTTGAATTCGGCATGAGCGACGAAATAGGCCCCGTGTTCCTTGGCGGGCAGACGGAGGTTTTCATCGCCAAGGATTGGGGACACCAGCGCAACTTCTCCGAAGAGGTTGCCGCGCGCGTGGATAAGGAGATTCGCCGCATACTGGAAGAACAGTACGACCGGGCAAAGACCGTGCTGACAGAGCACCGCGACGCTATGGAGCGCATAGTAAAGGCGCTTATAGAATACGAGCATATTGACGGCGACGATTTTGAAAAGCTGTTCAAGGGCGAGGACGTGGAGCTTGAAACATTCAGCGACAGGCGCGCCCGCATGGAAAAGGCGGATGAAGAAGTGCTGGCCAGGGAAAAGGCGGAAGCCGAAGCCAAGGCCGCTGCCGAAGCGCAGGAACAGAGCGCCGGCGGCGAAGGCGAAAACAAATAAGCTATAACGCAATGCACATGAAGCGGCCTTTACGGCCGCTTCTGTTGCGCAAAGGATGGGCAAATATGCAGCGATTTTGCGAAAAAGAAGCGCATAAGCTGAATAAGCTTAGATATATATTGTTCGATGTGGACGATACCGTAACAAACGGCGGCAAGCTGACAGGCGAAGCTTATGCCGCCATGTGGAAGCTGAAGGAGCACGGGTTTAGGCTTATCCCCGTAACGGGCAGGCCCGCGGGCTGGTGCGATATGATGCTGCGCCAGTGGCCCGTGCAGGCCGTTATATGCGAAAACGGCGCGTTTGTATATGATTATGATGAGCATAACGCCGTGCGCATGATACGCCACCCGCTTGCCGCGGCGGAGCCAGATAAGCTGCTTGAGCCGGTAAAGGCCGCCGTGCTGAAGGCGTTCCCCGAGGTGCGCATGGCGCATGACCAGTTCGCAAGGATATACGACGCGGCGTTCGACTTTGCGGAGGATGAACCCAAGCTCCCGCTTGAAACGGCATACGCCGTGGCAAAGCTTTGCCGCGACATGGGGGCGGAGGCCAAGGTGAGCAGCATACACGTAAACGCATGGTTCGGGGCGTATTCAAAGGCGGACATGGCGGCGATATATCTTAAAGACTATTGCCATGCGGAAGACGCGGAGAGCGAAGTTATGTTCTTCGGCGATTCGCCCAACGATGAACCCATGTTTGCCGCGTTCCCGCTTAGCTGCGGCGTGGCAAACATTGCCCCGTTTGCGGACAGGATGGCGCATCTGCCCGCATATATACTGGATGGCGAGGGCGGCTACGGCTTTGCCGAAGCGGCGGATATAATATGCAAAAGCACACAACTCGGTTGATTTTACCGCCAAAGATAGATTAAAATAGATGTAAGCAAAACGGAGGTACACGCTTAGTTTATGGATTTCAAACCGATAGACATATCGATGAAGCAAACGGTTGAGCATTACACGGCAAAATGGAAGCTTGAATGTTCGGAATACACTTTTTCAAACCTGCTTATGTGGGGCTGCGGCGGGAACATAATGCTTGCGGAGGATGAGCAGGCGCTCTATATATTGCTGCATTGGGGCAATGAACGCTTCATGTTTGCTCCGCTTACGGTTGAACCGGATTCGGAATATTATCAAACCGCGCTCGACAAGGCCGCGGAATACATGCGCACGCACGGCATAGCCCCCGTGTTCAAGGGCATATCAGGCCCCATAAAGGCCGCGTTTGAGCGCTGCAAGGGCTATGAACTGACGGACGACCGCAACAACAGCGACTATGTTTACACAATGGAAAGCCTGAGGGACTTGGCCGGCAAAAAGCTGCACGCCAAGCGCAACCATATACACCAGTTCATGGCGCAGTACGGCGAACGGTACGAATACGTTAAAATAACGGGCGATATGATGGGCGAATGCGTGGACGTATACAACGAATGGCTCAGCGAAAAATCCCCAGACGAAACGGACAACATGGAGCTGTGCGCGATAAAAACGCTGCTTATGCACATGGACACGCTTGGCATACGCGGCGGCGGCATAAGGATAGACGGCAAGCTTGCGGCGTTTACGCTGGGGCAGAAGATGGACGACAACATGGCCGTTGTGCATATTGAAAAGGCCGATAACGAGATAATGGGCCTTTATACTGTTATAAACAACCAATTTGTGCAGCATGAGCTGACGGACGTTAAGTTCATAAACCGCGAAGAGGACATGGGCATGGAAGGGCTTAGAAAGGCCAAGATGTCCTATTATCCGGCATACATGATAGATAAGTTCGACGGGAGCCCCATTTGATGGAACTGACTATAAGGCACATAAGTGCGGATGAATACGGCGAAGCAAAGCGGCTGTGGGACATATGCTTTCCCGAGGACGTCTCAGGATACAGCGATTATTATTTTGCCCGCCGCACAAGGGCGGAATATGTGCTGGCGGCGTTTTACGAAGGCAAAATGATAGCCGCGCTGCACGCAATACCCTACCCCATAATGCTGGGCGGGGAAACGAAAAGCTGCGTAATGATAGCGGGCGTTGCAACGCTGCCCGAATACAGGCACCATATGGCCGCGGCGCAGCTTATAACGGCCTGCCATGCGGAGCAGAAGCAGAAGGGTACCGCGGCGGCGGTATTAAAGCCGGACGTGAATTTCTATGAGCAGTTTGGGTATATGCCCTTTGCGTGGCATGATGAATACCGCCTGCCGTGGATAGATGCCGGCATACCCGCGCCAATACATGAGGCAACGGCGGAGGAGATGCTGAAGATATATTCCGCGTTCAGCGCGGATTACATAGGCATGATGGCGCGCACGGAGCAGGACATGGAGAATTACCTTGAAGAAGCGCGCATTTCGGGCGGATACGCATATTCGGACGGCAAGGCGTATGCATTGCTGAACGAAACGGATTACGGCGCGGATATATACGAGCTTGCGGGTACTGACACGGCGGGTCTTTTAAGCTCCCTTGCGGAGGAATTCGGCGCGCTTACGTTCAGGCTGCCGCGGGACACAATGCCAAGCCTTCCCGCCATGCGCACGGGTGAGATCATGTTTTCCATGATATGCCCGCTTAACGAGGATATACTGCTCAAAAACACGGGCGCGCAAAGCGCGGAGGAGCTTGCATCGGGCGGGTATGGGCGCGTATGCACGCTTGAATTCTGCTGAAGCGTTTGTGACTTTTTGGGGGAGTATACAACGTTCTTCTTGACGCGGAGGGACTTTGTATTATATAGTAAAAGGGCGGCGGAACGCCCGCCGTTAGTTTATGGCAGCCAATGCGGCTGAACATGTTGAAAAAAGGAAGGTTTACAATTATGCCTCAAGGCGGAAGTGATTTTTTGTCCTCTCTCGGTTCGTTCTTCTCCGGAAGCGGTATGCTCATCGTTATGATGATAGTGCTGCTGCTGGTTATGATCATACCCCAGCGCAAGCGCGATAAGAAAATAAAGGATATGCTGGCCTCCATTAAGGTTGGTGACCGTGTGCGCACCATCGGCGGCATATACGGCACCGTTACCAACATTAAGGACGACATCATCACCATCTCCGTCGGTCCGGACAAGGCCCGCCTTGTTTTCGCCCGCGGCGCCATTGCCAACGTTGAAGACGTTGCCGTGGAAAACACCATGGAAGAATCCAACAGCAAATAAGCAACGGCTGAATCAAGCAAAAAACAGAAGAGCTGCGTTAGTGCAGCTCTTTTTCTTTTACCGTATCAAGATATTCGTTCAGCAGTTCTTTTAATTCATCCAGGCTCGATATGCCGTTCACCCGTCCGCGCAGCGCGGCGCTGCCGTGCATGCCGGATAGATACCACGATACATGCTTGCGCATTTCAACTATCGCGCGGTCCCCGCGGCTCTTTGTCAGCCGCTCCGCGTGGTCAATGGCTGCGGCAATGCGCATGGCGTATGACGGCGCATCATAGGGAGTATTGGCGAACGCTGCCTTTATTTCCCGGAAAATAAACGGATTGCCTTCCGCCCCACGGGCCACCATTACCCCGTCGCATCCGGTTTGCTTTATCATGTCCAGCGCATTCTGTCCGGTGAATATATCTCCGTTGCCTATTACGGGAATATTTACGGCGGCCTTTATTTTTGCAATTATGTCCCAGTCCGCCGTGCCGCTGTACATTTGCTCCCGCGTGCGGCCGTGTATCGTTATCATTGCCGCGCCGCTTTCTTCCGCCATGCGGGCGAAGCTTAGCGCGTTTATATGCTCTCCGTCCCAGCCTTTGCGGAACTTTACCGTAACCGGCAATGCGCTTGCCTTTACCGCGGCCTCTATTATGCGGGCGGCAAGCGGCTCGTTTTTCATAAGGGCGCTGCCTTCCCCGTTTGAAACTATTTTGTGCGCGGGGCAGCCCATGTTTATGTCAATAAGCTTCAGCCCGCTCTGCGTTTCGCTCAGCATTTTTGCCGCGCGGGCAACCATCTCCGGCTCCGCGCCGAAAAGCTGCACGCCATAGCCGCCGCTCAGTTCCGGCGGGGAAGCATCAAGCAGCGTAGCTGTGTTTTTGTTGTTATAATGCAGCCCCTTCGCGCTTACCATTTCCGTATACGAAAAATCCGCGCCCATCTCGCGGCATATGCCGCGGAAAGCCGCGTCCGTAACTCCGGCCATGGGCGCAAGCAGCACGGGCGTATCCGTGCCGAAAAGCTTTTGCATGGCTTGGCTCATATTATTCCGCTGTGTCCTTCAAAAGGCTCATGTCCGGCGTGGGCTTAACCTCCGTTTCGGGGTCGCGCTGAAGAAGGGTTATGCTGTTTATATACCAGCGGGAGCCTTCGCGCTTGAACACCACCTGATAACGCCCCGCTTCCCATTCGGGCAGCTCGGCAGGGGTGGTGCTTTCGGTATCGTCGCTGGCGGCATTTATTGCGGCAAGGCGCGCATCAACGGTCATGTTCGCCCGCCTGCTCCACGGCAGCACGGATACGGCCTTAACGTCAATGCGGTAGTCATAGCTTGCCACGGTGAAGCCCGCGTATTTGCCGCTGTCAAGCTCGTGATCGTTATTCAGATATTCTTCGCTGAAATACGGCGTAAGGTCGATATCAACGCCGGTTTGACCGTATTTTAATATGGCCTCGGCACGCTTCTCCATGCCCTCCGTAACGAGTATATACAGGTTGCTTATGTGCAGCCCCTCTATAAATACGCCCAAGCACAGCGCAACTATTGCCGCCGTGATTATAAGCGTCCGCAAAACATACCATATGGAGCGTTTGGCTATGCCATAGCTGTTGCGGGCCATAAAACGCCCTCCTTTTCAACTGATATACATAATAAATAATACCATAGTATCGGCCGCTATGCAAATGAACGCGCTGTGAATGTTTGTGTTGCCTTCTGCCGCAGTTCTGTTATAATATAAAATAGGTTTATAGGGGTATTACAAAACGCAGGGGAGAAGAACTATGGACATATTTTCAATCATTTCGCTTTTCGGCGGGCTGGCGCTGTTCCTATACGGCATGCATACAATGAGCGCGGGGCTTGAAAAGCTTTCCGGCAGCAAGCTGCAGTCAACATTGCAGAAGATGACCGCGCACACGTCCACAAGCCTGATTTTCGGCGCGGCTATAACAATAGCCATTCAGTCGTCCTCGGCCCTTACGGTAATGCTTGTGGGCCTTGTGAACAGCGGAATAATGCAGCTTGAGCAGACGGTGAGCGTTATACTCGGCGGCAACATAGGCACTACCCTTACGGCATGGATACTTTCCCTTTCCGGCATCAGCGGAGACAGCATTTTTATAAACCTTCTCAAACCCGAAAACTTTTCCCCGATAGTGGCGCTTATAGGCGTAATAATGATAATGGCGTGCAATACGCAGAAAAAGAAGGACATAGGCGGCGTGTTCGTGGGCTTTGCCATATTGATGTACGGCATGACGCTTATGAGCGGCTCTGTCGCCCCGCTTGCGGATATGCCGGAGTTTACGGGGATACTGACCGCGTTCAATAATCCCTTCTTAGGCGTGCTTGTGGGCCTTGTTTTCACCGGAATAATACAGAGCAGCGCGGCAAGCGTGGGCATTCTGCAGGCGCTTTCCCTTACGGGCTGCATAACATACGGCATGGCTATACCGCTCGTGATGGGGCTTAACATAGGCACCTGCGCAACGGCCCTGCTTTCAAGCATAGGCACTACCAAGAACGCGCGCAGGGTCGCCATAGTGCATATTACCGGCAAAATAATAGGCACTATATTCTGCATGATAGTGTTCTATGGGCTTAACGCAATAATAGGCTTCGGCTTTATCGATTCGCCGCTTTCCGCGCCGGAGGTAGCCCTTTGCCACACTGTTTTCAACGTTATAACCACCATAATACTGCTGCCCGCGCGCAAGGTGCTCATAAAAATATCACGCATTGTGGTACGCGGCAACGACGCGGAGCAGAGCGAAGTATTCCTGGATGAAAGGCTTCTGCTGTCCCCCGGCCTTGCGGTGCACGAAAGCTACAACATGGCCATAAAGATGAGCGACACGGCGCGTTCCTGCGTGCTGACGGCAATGGGACTTATGCTGAACTACGATAATGACAAGGCCGCGACCGTAAAGGCGGAGGAGACGGAGCTTGATATGTACGAGGACAAGCTGGGAAGCTTTCTTGTTAAGCTGTCCGCCTCCGCATTGAGCGATAAGGACAGCGCGGACGTATCAAAGCTTCTGCACAGCATAAACGATTTTGAGCGCATTGGCGACCACGCCTTGAACATTCGCCAGAGCGCGAAGGAGATGCGCGAGAAGGGGCTTACATTCTCCGAACATGCGACGGAGGAGATGAACCTGCTTTTCAGCGCGCTGAACGAAATACTGACCCTTGCCATGGATTCGTTCAAGTATGACGATTTGGACAAGGCCGCGCGGGTGGAGCCGCTGGAGCAGGTCATAGACGTGCTGATAGCGCAGATAAAGCGCAAGCACATAGAGCGCCTGCAGGCCGGCCGCTGCACGATAGAGCTCGGCTTTATACTGAACGACCTTCTTAACAACTGCGAGCGCATAAGCGACCACTGTTCAAACATAGCCGTATGCGTAACGGAAATAGACCGCGGCGAGTTCGATACCCACGAATATCTCAACACCGTCAAGAGCGGCAACGATGCCCGCTACAAGGCGGACTTTGCCGAATACGCCAAAAAGTACGAACTGAAATACGCCCACCCGTCGGTGCATAAGTAAAGTTGGATGGCGTGCAAACGGCGAAGCCGCAGCTCTTACCCCATTCACACCCCAACCTTTGCCAGCGCAAACTCCCCTGCGCCGACTGCGGCGCTTTTGCCGCAAGGGAAGCAGCGCGCATCCTTCACGCGGGCGCGGATACGCTCCGCCGTAAGGGCGCAAAGGCGCGGCTGGTGCAGCAGCGTGCCGCCCATCAGCGCAATGCTCGGCGCGCTCAGTTCAAGCTTTTTCGTTACCGCCGCCGCCATAAGGCTCAGTTCCTCTGCGGCGGCTGCTTCTATGCGCTGTGCAATGGCGTCCTCCGCATGGCTGCTTATCAGCGGGGCAAGCGCGGCTATCTCGCTCTTGGGGCAGGCCGTGTAGCGCGCGGTTATGGCGGCAATGTCGTCCGTGCCGCACAGTTCAAATACAGCTTCACTCAGCGCGGTGGGCTCGCCCCTGCCGTCTGACGCGCGTATAACGGCGCTGAGTATGTCCCGCCCTATTGCGTATGCGCTGCCCGCATCGTCCAGCACATGGCCGCGGCCTCCGCTTCGGGCCGTAATTCCGTCTTTCTGGGCATAGCATATGCTGCCCGTGCCTGATATAAGGGCAACGCCGTCCCGCTCCCCAAGGGCTGTATAGAGCGAATTTTCGCCGTCAGTGCGGACGAATACAGGCCCCGTAAATATGCCTTCTATCGCCCGTTTAACGCCCTCCGCCTTCGCCTTATCCGCAACGCCCGCGCACGCAGCGCATATCGCGGCGCAGTCCGCATCGATGAACTTGGCAAGTTCTTTGGCTATTTTTGCGGGGCTTTCGGGATAGCTTACCGGGTTCAGCGGGCCTAAGCGGCCCATGTATATCGTTTCCACTTGGGCGGAAAGCATCGCTACTTCCGTTTTGGTGCCGCCGCCGTCAAGACCTATTGCATACTTAGCCATTCTTTCGCCCCCGCTATGCGCCCAAGCGCAGCATTGTGCTCAGGCATGTTCATCTTTCTCCGCTCAATGGCATGGCTTATCAGTTCCGCCGCGCGCGCCGCTTCATTATAGTTATGGCTTATCAGCGGCATGTCTGCGCCCGCCTTTGCCGCCAGCAGCGCCGCCTCCGCCGCGCCGTAGCGCGAAGCTATCGCACCCATCTCAAGGCAGTCGGTTATTATTATGCCGCCGTAGCGCATTTTGCCGCGCAGCAGCCCGCCAAGTACAGCGCCCGACAGCGTGCCCGGGTATTCCTTATCGAGCGCGGGAAACATTATGTGCGTTGTCATTATGCTCTTTACCCCCGCCTCTATCGCCGCGTAAAACGGCACAAGCGGGCCGGCTTCAAGCTCCTCCATGCTAAGCGTGATGGTGGGCAGGGCCTTATGCGTGTCCACATTCGTGCCGCCGTGGCCGGGGAAATGCTTTGCGCAGGCCATAACGCCCGCCGCCTGTATCCCGCGCGCCATCTCCGCGCCAAAGCGAGCAACCGTTGACGCATCCGTACCGAAGCTGCGGCTGCCTATGGCAGGGTTGCCGCAAACGCTCTCCACGTCCACCACGGGCGCAAGGTCGTAATTCAGTCCCATTTCCCGCATGGCCCCGCCTATTCTCTTGCCGGTCAAAAAGGCTTCCTCCGCATTCCCGCTTTGGGCTATCTCCCGCGCGGAAGGCGTGTCTATAACGCTTTTAGGCAGCCGCTGCACGCGCCCGCCCTCCTGATCCGCGCTTATGAAGGGTATATGCCCCGTTTCGGATACGGCAATGTCCTTCAATTCACTGCACAGCGCTTTCAGCTGAGCGGCCGATTCTATGTTGTTTGAAAACAGTATATAGTTGCCTATCTTGTATTGCTTCACCGCGTTTATAAAGCCGCGGTCTATCTTTGTGCCGGCAAGGCCGGTCATTATCCGCTGCCCTGCGGCTATAATTGCATCCGTCATGCTTCGCCCCGCTCGATCAGCCGTATGGCTGCACCCGTGTCCATATTTGCAAGCTCAAGCGCGCGCTTTGCCCGCTCAGTATCAACGTTTGCCGCGCGCATAACTATGCCCACCGCGCGTTCCCTCAGCTTTTCATTTGTGGCTACCATGTCCGTCATCAGCCCGCCGCGTATGCGCCCAAGCCGCGCCATTGCGCTTGTCGATATCATGTTCAGCACCATTTTTTGCGCCGTGCCGCATTTCATTCGGGTGGAGCCTGCAACGGCCTCCGCGCCCGTTATTGCGGCAATCTCCGTTTCGGCCGCGCGGCCGAGCGGCGTATTCGGGTTTGATGTTATTGCGGCGGTATACGCGCCCTTCTCCCGCGCCCGCTTGACCGCGGCTATAACGTAGCGCGCCCCGCCCGATGCGCTTATGCCTATAACTGTGTCGTTTGCGTTCACGTTAAGGCTGTCTATCAGTTCTGCGCCGGCCTCGGCGTCGTCCTCCGCGCCTTCCGCTGCGTGTATCAGCGCATCATAATCGCCGGCAATATGCCCCTGCACGGTTTCGTAGCTTACGCCGAACGTGGGCGGGCATTCGCTCGCGTCCAGCACGCCAAGCCTTCCCGATGTTCCCGCGCCTACATATATAAGCCTTCCGCCCTTGGCGATTCCCGCCGCCGCATGCTCCGCGGCAACCGCCGCCTGAGGTATCACCAGCCTTACAGCCGCGGCGACCTTAGCGTCCTCGTCATTTATGCGGTACATCAGTTCTTCCGTGCTGAGCGCGTCCATGTCGCCAAAGCGGTCGTTGCGCTGTTCGGTTATGTTGGTCATATGTGTTGTTCCTTTCGGGTTGAGATAGTGTGTGGATAATAAGAACTCCGGCCAAAAGGCGCCACCGCTTGCGGGGGAGCTGTCGGCGCAAGCCGACTGAGGGGTTAACGTAAACAAGAGCAGCCTCGATGCAACCCCTCCGTCTGCTCGTTACACTCGCATCCACCTCCCCTTTCAGGGCAGGCTAACTCCCTCCGTCTTTTGCTTCGCAAAATCCACCTCCCTCAAAGATGGAGG
>CAVDFM010000011.1:0-24741 GCA_963608365.1 bacterium
CTTATGAAGTCCACGCTTTTGCCGCCGAACCAGTTTATCATCAAATTGACAAGCCCCTCGGTATACGGCGTTTTTTTGAACAGTATCATGAACACCAAGCCTACCGCAAGCGTATTGGTAACATAGGGCAAAAAGTATACGGTTTGGAAAAGATTCCTCAGTTTTTCTATGGAGCTTAGCGCAAGGGAGATGACAAGCGCAAGGGATGTTGAAAGCGGAACGGTTATTATGACCAGCAAAAACGTATTTTTAAGCGCCTGCAAAAAATACGGATCGCGCAGAACATATGAATAATTATAAAGTCCCACGCCAAAAAAAGTTTGGGAGGCGGAATTGTACCCTTCTTCAAACGAATAGACAAAAACGTCTATCAGCGGGTATATCATAAACACGCCCAGGAACGCCATTGCCGGCAACAGATACAGCCATGCTTTTTTGCTTTGCTTTTCCATACTAAGCCGCTTAGGATATAAACGGATCCTTTCGCTTTTATATTTATTACTATATCATACCGCGCCGTTTATTTCCACAGCAAAAAAGCCCACGCCTTTTGCGGCATGGGCGGTTGTTGCGGTAAGCTTATTCGGCCTTCATGGCGTGTTCACGCTCCGCACGGCGGCGGGCGATGCGCTCGCGGCGCTTCTGCTCCTCGCGGTTATGATGCACTATAACGTATACAAGCGCGGCTGCAAGCAAAACAACTGCCGCTATCATTATGTACAGCAGCGTATTGTTAACGCCGTTTGCCGCGGGTGCTTCAGGCTCCGCCGTGGCGGTGGGTTCGGCGGGTTCGGGCGCCGCGGTCTCGGCGGGCGCGCTTGTGTCCATCACCGGGCGCGCGGGCATAACGGCGTAGCGCTGCATGGAGCTGTCCGCAATGCTGTATGTGTAGAAGCCTATTTCCCCCTGCGGATTGCGTGCATAAAGCAGATATACTTCGCCCTGCGCGTCGCTCGATACCCATGCGCGGTACTGCGTTTCGTCTATGGTCAGCGTGGTTTCGCTGAACCCTTCCGGCGCGCTCACGCCCTCGTCCGGCTCAAGTATTATATAGGATTTTGATGTGCTGGATACCGTTTGATAAGGATAAAGCCTGTCCTTCGCCTCATCGTATATATAATATCCGCCTATCGCGCCCGTGTCGTCCGTAACGTAAAGGAGCAAGGGTGCATCGCTGTCCGCAACGGCTGCCGCGGCAACGGTTTCGCCGTGGTAGGTATATTCGCTTTCCGCGTAACGCGAAGGTATGGTCACGTTTTCTATGCTGCGCCAAACGAACATGTCCCCTTCCGCGCCTTCAACGTTTTCGGCCTTTACGCCCTCCTTGGCATAGCTTACGGGTTCGGGCGTGGGCGTGGGTTCCGGCCCGGGCAGTATTGTAACGGCGGCCTTCTGCTCCGCCGCGCCAAGCTCCTTGCCGCTGTAATTGAGTATCTTTGTGATGCTGAAGGCTACTTCTGCGTTGCCCTCGGCAAGCGCCTTGAACGTTATGCGCGCGCTCAGGCTGCTTTCACCGCCCTTTGAAAGGGATACCATGCTTATGTAGCCGTCTCCTGCGCCGCCTTCGGCCTCCTCAAAGCTTAAAAGGCTCGTGTCGTAAGCGAAGCTGCCTTCCGCCGCGGCAAGCTTATCGCCCTTCAGGGTGATGGTCACGGTAACGGTGTCCCCCGCGCTTACCTGCGCCTTATCCGCCTGCGCGTCAAGGGAAGCGTCCGCATATGCCGCGGAGCAGATAAGCATTATCAAAAGGGACAGTATTATCGCCGTAAGTTTTTTGGTCATCGTCAGTTAGCCCTCCTGCTTCAGCTTGCCGTCGCCGTTTATATGGCGCAGCAGCGTTATTATGTCGCCAAGCTCAATTTTGCCGTTGTGATCCGCGTCCGCCGCGGCGAGGTATGCCCCGCCGAGAAGCTTCGTGTGCAGCATATGCTTCTGTATGGCAATTATATCGTCTGTGTCTATTTTGCCGTTGCCGTCCGTGTCCCCGAATATCACTATGGGAATATCGCAATACTTCGCGCCGTCCTCATAGCTTATCCTTACGAAGCAGCCCGTGCCGACCGTGCCCGCTGCTTCCGCGCCCTTCGCGCTCATTATGCTGAGCGTGCCGCCGGTACAGGTCAGCTTTTTCAGCATATCTTCCGCGCTTGTGCCGGGGGCAACGCCCGTTATGGCTGCGGCGGATACGGTGTATTTATCGCTTTCTATTTTGGGCGCGGATGCATAATCCGTGAACGTGCCAAGCTTTGTGTCTATATAATAAAACGCAAGTATTTCATCATAGCCTTGGCCAAGGCGGGCGCGCACCTGCGCGCTCCTTTGGCTCATGCCCACGCCGTGTCCCCAGCGGCGCATGGTTATGTTCCATCCGCCATCTGTGCGCTCCGCGCCGCTCATCCTCAGCCGCGTTTTCCGCGCGCCTATTTTTCCCAACGTATTGTTGAAGCTGCCGAAGGAAAGGTCGCCTATGGCAAGGCTTATTGTAAGCTGACCTTCCTCCTGCCCGGTTGATACGGCAAGGGCAATATCAACCTGCGTATAGCAGCGGCTGCCGCCTTCGTGCTCCGGCTCGGCAGGCGTTACCGCAATGGTTGAAAGCAGCATAACGCTTTCGCCCGCGGCTTCGTTTGCGGCGCGCTGGATGGCCGAGAGCACCTCCGCGTCCATCATTGCGCGCGTTTCGTCCGTAAACTCATCGGGAATGAAGGAAAGCTCCTCTATGCTGGAAGCGTTCATCAAATCATACGGGTCGTCAACTATGGCGTAAAACGTTTCGTCGCTGTCCCAAACGTTTTTGGGTGTGTCCGTCTGCCCGCCGTTTGAGGAGGAATAATATGCCTCAACTATTTGGTTTTCATATGTCAAAAGCTGGCCTGCGGTCGCGTCCACGGCGGCTATCGCGCGGCGGTTTTTGCTGGCATAGCCGTGATAGGTCTGGTCCTTTGAGGTATCCACCAAGTCATATGAGCGGGACTGATAGCGGTAGCAGCGGCTCAGCGCAAAGCTGCGCGCGCACACCGCCTGCGCCTTCAGCGCGTCTATTGGGAAGGAGTTGCTCATTTCGTTGGGCACAACGCCGTAAAGATATTGCTCCATAGGCAGCGTGTTTATGGCGCGCAGGCTGCCTTCCACAACGTCGAACGTTATATCGCCAAGATATGTACAGGTGCCGTGTTCGCTGTTCCTCAGGCGAATATAGTCCGTGCGTTCGCCGTAATGCGCGCTTTTGAGCGTGAGCGAAGGCGCGGTGACGGTTTTGTTCGCAAATTCAATGCTTACCCGCCCGCCTGCGGCCTTAACGGTCAGCTCCTCCGTGCCTACCTTCACGCCGCTGTCCTCAAGCAGGGTAATTTCGCCCACCGGAGTGAACTTAAAGCTTGTCCTTTCGCCTATTGAAAGCTTTACGCGCACATTCTGGCCGAAGCCTTCCGCACTTTGCGCAAACGCAGTCTGCGGCAGCATAAGCGCCAATATAAGCGCGCACGCCATCAAACGATATGCTCTTTTCATGCCAAGCCCCCCTTTATCTAAAGAAATGCTTGATATAATCATACACGAATACTCATCCCGTCACAAGGGCGTATTATACGCATTTATATGAACAAACGGTAAACGTTTAACCGTTCCCAATGGCAAAATATGCCGTATATGCTTGACAATTTGGCTCTAAACGAGGATAATTAATGATCATAAGTTTTTGCTTCCGCGCCGCTTTATTATCATTTGCCGGCGCGGCGGCGATGTTTTATTTTGGAGGACTTATATGCCATTATTCAAAAAATGCGAGGAGTACGTCTATATCCGCGAACTTGTGGATAAGGGAATATATCCCTATTTTCACGAGCTTGAATCGAAGCAGGATATAGAGGTAATGATGGAGGGCAAGCGCAGGATAATGCTTGGCAGCAACAATTATCTTGGGCTTACCGTGAACCAGGAGGTCATAGACGCGGGCGTGGAGGCCATGAAGAAATACGGCACGGGCTGCTCCGGTTCCCGCTTCCTTAACGGCACGCTCGACCTTCACAACAAGCTGGAGCGCGAACTGGCCGATTTTCTGGGCACAGAGGACTGCGTAACGTTTTCAACGGGCTTCCAATCCAACCTTGGCATAATCAGCGCCATATGCGGCAGGCAGGACTATATATTCAACGACCGCGAAAACCATGCCAGCATTTACGACGGCTGCAAGCTGAGCTATGCAAAGGTTACGCGCTATCGCCATAACGACATGGCGGATCTTGAAAAGCGCCTTGCGGAGACCCCGATAGACGCTGGCAAGCTGATAGTAACAGACGGCGTGTTCAGCATGAGCGGGGACATTTGCCGCCTGCCGGACATTGCGGAGCTTGCGCATAAGTACAAGGCCCGCGTAATGGTGGACGATGCGCACGGCCTTGGCGTTATAGGCAAGGGCGGCCGCGGCACGGCAAGCTATTTCGGCCTTGAAAAAGAAGTGGACATAACCATGGGCACTTTCTCAAAGTCCCTTGCAAGCCTTGGCGGCTACATGGTAGCCAACGCAAAGGTCTGCGAATACGTAAGGCACAATTCCCGCCCGTTCATATTCAGCGCATCGCTCACACCCGCAAGCTGCGCCACTGCGCGCGCCGCGCTGAAGGTTATACGCGAGCATCCCGAAATTGTGGAACGCCTGGGCGATCTGGCCGAATATTACCGCGATGGCCTTGCCGCGCGCGGCGTACCCACCGTTAAGGCGGAAAATAAGCGCATACCAATAATACCAATATATACGTACGACGCGGAACGCACGCTGCTCATAAGCAAAAAGCTGTTTGAAGAAGGCGTGTACGTCAATCCCGTTCTGCCGCCCGCCACCGCTCCCACGGAGTGCCTGCTGCGCACCAGCCTTATGGCAACGCATACGGAAAGCGTGCTGGACGAAGCAATGGACATAATTGCAAGGGTGGTTCTTGATGACTGATACGGGCAGAATAGTTGCCGTGACCGGCGCGAGCAGCGGCATTGGCCTTGCCGCCGCCCGCCTTTTTCGCGACCGCGGAGATAAAGTATACTGTCTCAGCCGTACCGACCCGAAGGAGCCGGGCATAACGTTCATACATACCGACGTTGCGGACGAAGCGAGTGTAAATGCCGCGTTTGACGCCATAGGCAAGGCCGAAGGGCGCATAGACGTGCTGCTAAGCAACGCTGGCATGGGCGTATCGGGCGCGGCGGAATGCACAACGATGCAGGACGCCAAGCGCCAGCTTGACGTAAATTTCTTCGGCCTGCATGCGTGCGTGCGCGCGGCTGTGCCGCTCATGCGCGCCCACGGCGGCACGATACTGGCCACAAGCTCCGTCGCGGCGGTGTTTGCAATTCCGTTCCAGGCGTTCTATTCGGCGAGCAAGTTCGCCGTAAACGCGCTCATATTAGCCCTTGCCAATGAGCTTAAGCCGTTCAATATCCGCGTGGCGGCAATAATGCCGGGCGATGTTAAAACCGGCTTCACGGGTGCGCGCGTGAAGGCTGCACGCGACGATAATTACGGGCAGAGCGTTGAAAAGAGCGTTGCCGTTATGGAGCACGACGAGCAGAACGGCATGGGGCCGGAGATGATAGCCAAAAAGTTCGTTGCGCTTTCGCTTAAAAAGCACCCTAAGGTATTGAGCACCGTGGGGCTTCAATATAAGTTCTTCTGCTTCCTTGGCAAGGTGCTGCCGATAAGGCTTCAGAACTTTATAGTAGGCAAAATGTACATCAAGTAAAGGGCATTTCGGCGATGCTTTTTCGCCGTGCCGATATATTTTATTAACGCATTCATATGCAATCATTCGGAGGTTAAAAGATGGAGGAAGTTAGAAAGCCGTGGTTTAAGTTCTATGGCTGCGTGCCGGAAACGCTTGATTATCCGGACTGCACAATGGCGGAGGCCGTTGAAAACGTGGCAAAGAAATACCCGGACTACATTGCCTATGACTTCATGGGCAAAAAGACCACCTATGCAAACGCCGTGAAGGATATTATCGCCGCGGCAAAGGCGCTTAAAGCAATGGGCGTTAAGGAGGAGGACAGGGTCACTATATGCATGCCCAACACTCCGCAGACCGTATCCATGTTCTATGCGGCCAATATGGTCGGCGCGATAGCGAACATGATACATCCGCTTTCAAGCGAAAACGAGATAGCGTTTTACCTTAACGATTCCGATTCAAAGGTAGCCATAACGCTTGACCAGTTCTATCCAAAGTTTGAAGCCATAAAGGCAAAAACGGGCCTTAAAAAGCTGATAATAGCATCGGTCGCCGATGCGCTCAGCCCCGTTATGAAAATAGGCTACAAGCTGACGGAAGGCAAAAAGATAGCCAAGGTTCCCGATGTGGACTGGGTGATAAGCTGGAAGCAGTTCATAAAGAACGGCGAAGGCGTAAGCGAATACCGCGTGCCGCGCAAGGCCACGCAGGGCGCCGCAATACTTTACAGCGGCGGCACCACCGGCACCACAAAGGGCATTCTGCTTTCAAACCTCAATTTCAACGCGCTCGGCATGCAGATAATTGCCACCAATCCCATGTTCAAGCCGGGCGATAAGATGCTGGCCATAATGCCCATGTTCCACGGCTTCGGTCTGGGCGTGAGCATACATTCCATGCTTGTCAACGGCGGTCGCTGCATACTGGTGCCGCGCTTCACGCCAAAGACGTATGCGGAGCTGCTCAAAAAGCACAAGCCCAACTTTATTGCCGGCGTACCCACGCTTTACGAGGCGCTGCTTAGGCTGGACAATATAGACGATCTTGACCTTTCCTGCCTGAAGGGCATGTTCTCCGGCGGGGACGGCCTGAGCGTGGAGCTGAAAAAGCGCATAGACAAGTTCCTCAAGGAGCATAACGCCACCATAGAGGTGCGCGAAGGCTACGGCACTACCGAATGCGTTACGGCAAGCTGCTTAACGCCGTATAACATGAGCCGCGAAGGCAGCATAGGCATACCGTTCCCGGATACGTTCTATAAAATAGTCAAGGTCGGCACTACAGAGGAACTGCCCTACGGCGAAGAAGGCGAAATTTGCCTTGCCGGCCCCACGGTAATGCTTGAATACTGCAACCACCCCGATGAAACCGCCCAAACCATGCGCGTGCATGACGACGGGCGCACATATGTGCACACGGGCGATCTTGGCGTGATGGACGAGGACGGCTTTATCTATTTCCGCCAGAGGATAAAGCGCATGATAATAACCAGCGGCTACAATGTTTATCCTTCCCAGATGGAAAACATATTCGATGCGCACGAGGCCGTGCACATGAGCTGCGTTATAGGCGTGCCCGATCCTTATAAGATACAGAAGATAAAGGCGTTTGTGGTGCTCAAGCCCGGCTTTGAAGCGGGCGAGGCCATGAAGAAGCAGCTGCTTGAATACTGCTCCAAGCACGTTGCAAAATACGCCATGCCTTACGATATCGAGTTCCGTCAGGACCTGCCCAAGACGCTGGTTGGCAAGGTAGCTTACCGCGTGCTGGAGCAGGAGGAGCTGAGCAAGATGGCCGCGGCCAAGGCCGAAGCCATTGAGGAAAACGAGCTTGAAGCCGAGGCCGAGGCTGTTGCCGCGGCGGACACGGCGGAGCTTACCGAATAAGCCCAAAACACACGCGGAGCGGCAGAAATGCCGCTCCGTTTTTGTATATCGGCGCATAATAAAACGGCGTACCGAGACAAAGGCTACAGCACGCCGCAATATATAAGCTTTGTTAGTTTGAATGCTTCTTATCTCATGTCCTTCAGGCTCATCTGGCGGGCAAAGCTGGTATCAAGCATCCTTCGGGGAGTATATTCAAACAGATTGCTCACGCTCACGCGGTCGTGTATGGCGCGAACGGCCTCCGCAAACAGAGGAGCGGCGGAGATTATGCGTATCTTTTTGCTGTTGGCTACCGCGGGGCAGTCCACGGTATCGGTGGAAATGAGCAGCTCTATCGGGCTTTCGTCTATGCGCTTCACGCCCTTTTCCTGCAGCACAACGTGGGAAAGGAAGGCGTATATCTTGTTCGCGCCCTTGTCTTTAAGGCCGTGCGCAACGTCTATGAGCGTGCCGCCGGAAATGGTGAAATCGTCAACCACTATGCAGTCCTTGCCCTTAACGTCGCCTATTATTTCAAGCACCTTGGCGTTTTCGTCGTGGCCCACGCGCATCTTGTCGCCGATGGCAACGGCGCAGCCCAGTTCGTCCGCCATGGCGCGCGCGCGCTTTGCGCTGCCCGCATCCGGGGAAACGACAACTATATCGTCCATCTTGTCCGCCGTAACTATGCCGGCGTGGCGCGCATAGGCCGCAAGCAGCGGCTGAGCATAAAGATGGTCAACGGGCTTAGTGAAGAAGCCCTGTACCTGCGCCGCGTGAAGGTCCATTGTAAGCACGCGGTCGGCGCCCGCTTTTTCCAGCATGTCCGCGCATACGCGGCCGCGGATGGATACGCGGGGTTCGTCCTTCTTGTCGCCCTTGGCATAGCTGAAGTACGGCATTATTACTGTTACGCTGTTGGCGCTGGCGCGCTTCAATGCGTCTATATAGAACACCAGCTCCATGAATTCGTTATTGGGGTTAAGGCCTATGGTCTGCACCAGGTAAACGTCCTTATCGCGCACGCTTTCATTTATGCGCACGAATGTGTTGCCTTCGGAAAATACCAGCGTGGTATTGTCTCCCACGGGGCATCCAAGGTAATCGCACATTTTTTTGACAAATTTGGTGCTGGCGCTGCCGCCGAAGATTCGTATCTGTTCGTTGCCTCCAAGTCCAAGCATTATGCTCTGACCCCCTTATGCAAAATTCCTTTGTATTATAGCAAAATTTCATGCCCTAAACAAGGCGGGGATTGTCTTTTTTGCCACCGGAAAAGCCTGCCATAAGCTGGCGTTATGCAATTTGCATAGCAATTTTCACCGCTGTGCAGCTTAATTATGGCCCAAATGCGACATGTTTCGCCAATAAATGCAGGCATTGCGGCGCATTGCCGCCATTGACAATATATAAACGTTTAATTCTTGTGCAGGATGCGCTGCAATAAATTGCGGCGGTATAACGATTATATATTCTTGCAAAGAAACACTACGTTTGCAAAATGCCCTGTTTTATTGGCGAAAGTGATGCAAATGACTCCGTTTTGATGCAATATGTACCAAACGCGGCAAAAGGAGGGCATTGCAAATGAAACGGATGATATGCGCCGCATGCGCGCTGATGATGGCATTTATTCCCGCGCCTGTGCGTGCGGAAGGCGGCGAAAAGGCGGCGGTGATAATACTGGATGTGGCGGGCTGCCCCGCAGAAGCGGCGGAGGAACCCTGGCTGATGCAGCCATGCATGAACGCGGAGCATTATTATTTCCGCCCTATGGAAAACGGCGAACCGGATACGCTCATAAGCTATGCGCTGAGTTCGCGCTTCATTGCGGACAAGGCGGCGATGGAATGGAAGCCGTGGCTCAACCATTATGAAAAGCGAAACGGGGCGTATTGGCGCATTGAGCAGGGCGAAGAGAGCGGCTGCATATTTGCGGACGGCGCGGCACGGCAATGGGCAAAGCGCGCGGCGGATGAGCTCATCGCCGCGGGATACGGCAAAATAGCCCTTGTTGTGATAAGCGCAACGGGGGACGAGCGCGCGGACACGCGGCTGCTGAACATTGCGAACGCAGCGGAGCGGGGCGAACTTTATGCCGCGATAGACGAAGCATATTGCCCCGCCGTGCGGGACAGGGCGGACGCCATAGCAAGGGCGGCAATAAAACTGCAGGATGAAGGCGCGGACGAAAACCTGATAGTGCTGATAACCGCGGGGGAAAGCGACGCGGGGCCGTATGAACGGCGCGCCGCTCAAGCCTGCGCGCGGCTGTGCGGGCGGGAGGAAGGGCGCTACATAAGCCCGTTTGTGCATATACGCGAAAAAACGCGCGCCCGTTTTGCCGTTGTAAGCATAGGGCGCGCGCAGGACAGGTTAGCGGATATGTTATATTGCTTCGGTGCGCCGCGGCTGAGAGTTCAGCCTTAGCGCGGGAAGGCTTTATTCTTCGCCGCCCTCCTTCGGCTTAACGTAGGCTATGTTCATGGGCACCTCAAGCCAATGCCCCGTGCGGTACACTATCAGCGAAACAAGGCCGCGCACGGTAAGATCGCCGGCCATGCCTATCCATGCGCCGGTAAGGCCAAGGGTGGTGTAGCGCGTCATTACAAAGCACACGGGCAGCCGCACGAGCCACATGCCGAGCAGCCCGAACAGGAACAGCCACTTTGTTTTGCGCGCGCCGCGGAAGGAACCGGCGATTGAGTTGGCAAGGGCGAAGAACGGCTGCGCAAGGGCTTCCACCTTCAGCGCCGCCGCGCCCAAGGCCACCACCTCGGCACTCGGCGTGAACAGGGAAATTATGTTCCCGCCGAAGAAGAACAGCACCACGCCCAGCGCGCTCATCATGATAACGCAGCCTATAACGCATATGTTTGAAAACTTCTTTGCAAGGTCCTTGCGCCCAGCGCCAAGGCTTTGGGCAACGAGCGTTGTAGCCGCCGCGCTGAAGCCGAAGCCGGGCATATAGGTTATTGATTCCGCCGTTATACCAAGCGAATGCGCCGCAAGGGACGCCGTGCCGAGTGATGTCACCATGGCGGTCATAAGTATCTGGCCCAGCGATATGCACACCCTGTCAAACGTTACAGGCGTGCCCACGCGCACCATGTCCGCCCAGATGGCCTTATCGAAGCGGAACTTATCCTTTATGCTCACGTTGCAGGGGAACTTCTTCAGGAACATTGCGCGCAGCAGCATCACGCCGGAGAATACGTTGGCAACGGCCGTGGCTATCGCCGCGCCGGATACGCCAAGGCCCGCGCCCCACATATGGAACGTTATGCCGAACACGCTTATATCGCGCGGGGCATATATAAGCAGGAAGTTCAGCACCATGTTTATAAGGTTGGTGGACACGTTGAAAACGAGCGGAGTGGCCGTGTCCCCTGTGCAGCGGAGTATGCTTGAGCATATCTGTATGGACGTGTTTGCAATGTATGCAAGGCACACTATTGAAATATAGCTTGTAGCGTCCGCGCATATTTCCGGATCGCCGCCCAGCCAGTAAGGAAGATGTGGCGCAATGGAAAGCATTATGCCCGTGAGCACGGCGCCTATTATGAATATTGCAATAACGCTTTGGCGCACAACGTCGCGCGCCTTATCATAAAGCTTTGCGCCTATAAAATTGCCTATAGGTACGCTGAAGCCCACCGCCGCGCCGCCGATTATGCCGTTCATCAGCCAGTTTGTGCTGCTGGTCAGCGCAACGGCCGCGGTGGCGTTGGGGCCTATCGCGCCCACCATTGCCGTGTCCACATACTGCACCATCATTATAAGTATCTGCTCCAGCATTACCGGCCACGCCAGTTTCCATATTATTTTGCCCGGACTGTGCGCCGAGCTTGTTATGTCTATCTGCTGCTGCTTCATGATAGCATTCACCCTCCTTACAGCAATTCCCACTTAATTAGTCGATTAAAAGATTATACTCCCGCCATGCCGATTGTGTAAAGAGCGGTTTTAGAGTATAATTTATATGCACATATATGGAAAGGACGGTTCGGTATGGACCTTTTTTCGGCGCAGGCAAGCCGCCGCGCACCGCTTGCGGACAGGATGCGCCCAAGGACGCTGGATGAATTCATAGGGCAGGAGCACATAGTTGGCAAAGGGAGGCTTTTAAGGCGCGCCATTGAAACGGATACGCTCACAAGCAGCATATTCTTCGGCCCCCCGGGCTGCGGAAAGACGACGCTTGCAAGCGTTATCGCCGCGCATACGGGCGCAAAGATAGCAAAGCTCAATGCCGTTACGGCGGGCGTTAAGGACGTGCGCGCGGTCATAGAGCAGGCGGAGAAGGATTTGAAGCTGTACGGCACGCCGACGTATCTGCTGCTTGATGAATGCCACCGCTGGTCAAAAACGCAGAGCGACTCTATTTTGCCCGCGCTTGAAAGCGGAATAGTGCGCTTTATAGGCTCCACAACGGAAAACCCAATGGTTTCCATGACGGGGGCCGTTGTGTCGCGGTGCAGGCTGTTTCAGTTTTATCCGCTTACCACACAGGATGTTGAAAAGGCAATGCGCGCTGCGTTGGTGGACAAGGAACGCGGCCTTGGCGCGCTGAACATAAAAATAGACGACGATGCATTTGAACACATTGCCGCCACCGCAAACGGGGACGCAAGGAGCGCGCTCAACGCGCTGGAGCTTGCCGCGCTTACCACCGCGCCGGATGAGGAGGGCTGCATACATATTGACGCGGCCGTGGCTGCCGAATCGGTTCAGAAAAAGGTTGTCAACGTGGATGACGAACAGTTTTACAATATGCTGTCCGCCTTTTGCAAAAGCCTGCGCGGCGGGGACAGCGACGCGGCCATAGCATGGTTCGCGCGGCTTGTATACGCGGGCGTTGACCCGCGCGTTATCTGCCGCAGGCTTATCGCCCACGCATCGGAGGACGTTGGCCTTGCCAACCCTCAGGCGATGACGCAGGCCGTTGCAGCGGCGCAGGCGCTGGAGCTTATAGGCATGCCGGAAGCGCGGCTTTCCATCACCCAGGCAATAATATTCATATGCGAAAGCCCCAAGTCCAACAGCGTTGTTATGGCGATGGACGCGGCGTTTGCGGACGCGGAAAGGATACCCGATCAGCCCGTGCCCATGCACCTGCGGGATACGGCGTATAAGGGCGCTGATAAGCTTGGCAACGGCAAGGGGTATAAATATCCGCACGATTACCCGGGCCACGTTGTGCAGCAGGAATACATGCCGCCTTCGGTAAAGGGCCGGCGGTACTATATCCCCGGGGAACTGGGCAACGAGGGCAAAATACGCCAGAACCACATAAGGAACGGAAAGATAGAAGAGTAATTGCGCTTTTCGCCGCCGGATGATACAATATAAGTTACTTGTGTATATTTAGAAAGGATAGATATGACCATGAATATCAAAAAGACTGTTGCCGTAATGCTCTGCGCCGTTTTCGCGGCCGCAATGCTGTGCGGCTGTGCATCCAACGCCACCGTTAAGGAGAAGAACGCAGGCGAGGTGACCATATTCGTTGACGAAACGATAAAAGGCGCCATGACCGACGCCGCCGCCGCTTACACCAAGCCCGTGCGCGAACTTCCCGAGCGCGAAAAGGCGATAATACTCATAGTGAGCGACTCTACCGAGAACATAGTGAGCCGCATTGAAAACGGCGAATATGCGGACGCGGTGTTCGTGCTGGGCGACGAAGCGCTCAACGCGCTTGACGCGGCAGCCGAAGGCATGGACTTCATAGTGCATTCCTCCCGCGTTGCGCTCAACAGCGAGGATGGCGTGCAGTACGCCATAGCCGTGCTTAACAACAGCGACCGCCAGAGCGTTGTGCAGGGCTTCATAGATTATCTTATGAGCGACGAAGCCGCCGATGTGCTTGGCGGGAACGGGCTGAAGAAGTAAGGGAAATAGAAATAATACAAGGCTCCCCGAACGGGGAGCTGGCACGGCGCAAGCCGTGCCTGAGGGGTTATAACAAACAAGGAGCTGTAAGCTGCTTTATAACCCCTCCGGCTTTCGCTTACGCGAAACCCACCTCCCCTTTCAGGGCAGGCTAACTCCTTCCGTCTTTTGCTTCGCAAAATCCACCTCCCTCAAAGAGGGAGGCTTAACATAAGAGTTTAGATACTGCATCCAAAAGGCTCCCTCCTTGAGGGAGCTGGCAAACCGAAGGTTTGACTGAGGGAGTAAAAAGCTTCCCCCGCGGCAATTTCCGCCACGACCTATGACCATCACATTCATTCAGTACATAATAGTTTGCCCGCTGGTATTCCTGGCGGGGTTTGTTGACGCGATAGCCGGCGGAGGCGGGCTTATTTCGCTGCCCGCGTATATGCTTGCGGGGCTGCCCGTGCATAACGCCATAGGCACCAACAAGCTGAGTTCCGCCATGGGCGCGGCGCTTACAACGGCGCGGTTCGCAAAGTCCGGCTTTATTGAACTGAAGTTTGCAATACCCTGCTCCGCCGCGGCGCTGCTTGGTTCGGCCATAGGGGCGCGGATAGCGCTGCTTATACCGGACCATGTGTTCAAAATAATAATGCTGTTCGTGCTGCCGCTTGTTGCGGCATATGTTATGAGCAAAAAATCGCTTAAGGACAGAAGCGAGCTTGAGCCGTTCCCTTTCACCAAGGCGATAATAATAGCCGTGCTGTGCGCGCTTTTCATAGGAATGTACGATGGCTTCTACGGTCCCGGCACCGGCACGTTCCTTCTTCTGCTGCTGACGGGTGCTGCGCGTATGCCGCTAAATGATTCGGCGGGCATAACCAAGGTCATAAACCTTTCTTCTAATGTTGCGGCGCTTGCCGTATATATATTCAGCGGCAATGTGCTCTATCCGCTCGGCCTTGCGGCGGGCGTGTTCAGCATAGCCGGCAACTATTTGGGCACGCGCGTGTTCACCGCCAAGGGCAGCCGCGGCGTTAAGCCCATAATGATAACGGTGCTCGGCATATTCTTCATAAAGCTGTGCTACGAGCTGTTTTTTGCAAAATAAGCCGTAAACTTGCAAAAGTTACGGATAGATGATAATATAACATGCACAAAAGATGTGGCAGGAGGCGGTAATTGTGCCGTTTTTGAAATTCAAGTGTGAAAGCTGCGGCAAGGTGTTCGATGAACTTGTCCGGCTGAGCGATGTGGAAGCGCTGCGCTGCCCCGATTGCGGCGGCAAGGTACAGCGCGCATACGAGGGCAAATGCCTTGGCGCAAAGAGCGAAGGCTGCTCGGGCAACTGTTCCTGCTGTTCCGGCTGCCATCATTGACGGGCGGCCGCGGTGCAGAGCAAAAACTGAACGGGAGACCATAATGGCGTATTACGTTATAAACGGCGGAAAAAGGCTGGAAGGCAGCGTGACGATAAGCGGAGCGAAAAACGCTGCGCTTGCAATAATACCTGCGTGCATACTGGCGGGCGAAAGCTGCCGGCTGGAAAACCTGCCGCGCATAGAAGATGTTCATGTGCTTGAACAGATACTGCGCATGATGGGCGCGGGCGTGGAGTTCACGCCGGACGGGGGCATGAGGATAGACCCCAAAACAATAAACACTCGGCATGTTACGTTCGATATGGTAACGCGCATGCGCGCATCGTATTATCTGCTGGGCGCGATGCTGGGGCGCTACGGCTATGCGGAGGTTGCATTGCCGGGCGGCTGCCAAATAGGCCAGCGGCCCATAGATCAGCACATAAAGGGCTTTCGCGCGCTGGGTGCGGACATAAACATACAGCGCGGCATAATAACCGCGAAGGCCGATAAGCTCGTAGGCGCGGAGATATATTTGGACGTTGTGTCCGTCGGCGCCACTATAAACATAATGCTTGCGGCAGTCGGCGCCGAAGGCAAAACCATAATTTCAAACGCCGCAAAGGAACCGCACGTTGTTGACACGGCGAACTTCCTTAACATGATGGGCGCGCAGGTGAAGGGCGCGGGCACGGACGTTATCCGCATAACCGGCGGCAGAAAGCTGCACGGCTGCACATACCCAATAATCCCCGACCAGATAGAGGCCGGTACGTACATGATAGCCGCCGCGGCGACCGGCGGAGACGTTGTTATAAACAACATAATCCCTACGCATCTTGAGGCCATATCCGCAAAGCTTATGGAAAGCGGCGCGCATGTGGTAGACGGGGACGACGGGCGCGAATTTTTCATGCGCGTAAGCTGCGAAAACAGGCCGCGCGCGGTGAACATAAAAACGCTGCCGTATCCGGGCTTCCCTACCGACCTTCAGCAGCCCATGATGGCATACCTTGCCAAGGCCAAGGGCAACAGCTTTATTGTTGAAAACATATTCGAAAACCGTTTCAACCACGTTGGCGAGCTTCAGCGCATGGGCGCGAACATAGTTATAAACGACCGCACGGCAATGGTGGAAGGCGTTGAAAAGCTGTTCGGCGCGCCGCTTTACGCAAGCGACCTGCGCGCGGGCGCTGCGCTGATAGTGGCTGCGCTTTCGGCGGAGGGCAGGAGCGAGATACACAACATAGAATACATCGACCGCGGCTATGAATACTTTGAACAAAAGCTGCGCGCGCTCGGCGCGGACATAACGCGCGTTGAAGAATAAAAAATCAGCTATAACCGCTGCCCAAACGCAGGGCGGCGGTTACTTTTTTATATCCGCGAAAAAGTAAATATATTGTAGGTTATGGGCGTATAAAGGAAGTTTACTTGATTTTCGGGCGGGAGTGTTGTATAATTTCCTAAAGTTTAATCCATCGGTTTACTGCGCACACGGCGCATCGAAGCGAAAAAAGGGGAACCATTGCTTTACAGTACAGTATTATTCGACCTTGACGGAACGCTGATAGAGTCCGGCCCCGGAATATTTGCGGTAACGCGAGAAGTATTAAAAGATATGGGCCTTGAAGGTCCGGACGATGAGCGTATAAGAAAAATGGTAGGCCCACCGCTGAGGCATAGCTTCAGGGACGTTATAGGCGTACCGGAGGAACGGGTGGAAGAAGCCGCCCAAAGATACATGGCAAAGGCCAAAACCGTTGGGCTGGAGCTGATAAAGCCTTACCCCGGCGTTGTGGATATGCTCAAGGCGCTTAAAGCGCAGGGCGTGCGCCGCGGGATAGTTACCAGCAAGCTTACCCCAACGGCGAAAATGCACCTTGAGCGCTATGGCCTGATAGACTATATAGACTACGTTCGCGGCGGGATAGAAGGCTGGAACGGGGCAAACAAGGAAACGCTGCTCCGCCAGGCCATAGAGGATCTTGGCGCGGATAAGAAAGACATAGTAATGGTAGGCGACAGGCTTTTTGACATGGAAGCGGCAAATGCAGTGGGCGTGGACGCGATAGGCGTGCTGTACGGATACGGCGATGAGGCCGAGCTTAAAGCATACAGCCCGAAATATATTGTTAAAAGCGTTAATGAGCTGAGCACGCTGCTTTGCGGCGGCAAGGCTGAAAATAAATAAAAAATCCGAAAGGAGATACCAATATATGAAGCTTATATTTGCAATAGTGCAGAACGACGATTCCAAGAGGCTTATACGCGCGCTGGTTCAGCACCGCATAAGCGTGACCCGCATTTCCACCACCGGCGGCTTCCTGCACGGCGGCAACACCACGCTGATGATAGGTGTGGACGAGGAAAAGGTTGAAGAAACGCTTGACATAATCAAGTCCAAATCCAGCACCCGCAAGGAGTTCATGGTAATACCCTCCACCCTGCCCGGCTATGCGGACAGTTCGCCCACGCCCGTGCAGGTAACGCTTGGCGGCGCAACGGTGTTTATTGTTGACGTGGAGCAGTTTTACAGGTTTTGAGTACAAACGCTGATAGGGCTTTCAAAATGCTTTCCTCGGCTTTGGGGTCGGGGAAAGCTTTTCATGCGCTCTTTATTTCCTCAATGGATGCAGATGCATCGCTCAGCCTTGCGCGGCGCGCAGCCGCGCTGTGCATAACGGGCAGGGATGATGAGGATGCGGTTAAAAACGATCCGGATTATCATTACCTTGCGGGCGAGGAAACGGGCGTAAACGAAATACGCGCAATAATAGAAGAACTGTCCAAAGCCGCGTTTGAAGGCGGCATGCGCGCAATAGTAATATCCAACGCCCATGCCATGACGCGGGAAGCGCAGAACGCGCTGCTGAAAACGCTTGAGGAGCCGCCAAAGGGCGTAATATTCCTGCTGTGCGGCAATGCGGACGGCATGCTGAGCACAATAATCTCCCGCTGCGCGCTGATAAGGCTTGGCCAGGCGGACAGGCATGAGATCGAAACCGAACTTGCTCTGCGCGGAGTAAGCGCGGCGGACGCGCGGCTGTATGCGCGCATAAGCGGCGGCAGCATGGGGCGCGCACTGCGCCTGAGCGGGGAAAACGAATACCGCGAACAGCGCGAACGCAGCCTGAATGCATTGACCGCGCTTTTTAACGGGGAACTGCAATCGGGCGCGGCAAAAGCCATAGCCAAGGGCGGCGCGGCAGAAGGGCTCACGTTCATGCTCTCCTTTATGGGGGACATATTGAGCGCAAACATGGGCGGCATACGCGAAATTGATAATATTGACAGGCAGGATGCCGTGCGCCAATGTGCATCGCGCTTTACAACGCGGCAAATACTGTGTATTATAGATATGATAACAAAGGCAAGCGAAAGCCTTTACCGTGCATCCGGCGGGGAGATGTATCCCGCGGCGGCGCTGGACGGGCTTTTTTTGAGTATATTAAAGGAGCTTAAATAGATGATACGCGTAATAAGCGTTAAATTCAGGGACGGGGGCAAAAGCTATTTCTTCGATCCCGGTGAACTGGAAATAAAAGAGGGCGACGGCGTTATAGTTGAAACCGCAAGGGGAATAGAATTTGCGGACGTTGTTTCCCCCGTTCAGGAAATAGACGAAAGCCGCGTGGTAGCGCCGCTGAAGGGCGTTATCCGCGTTGCAACGGATTACGACAGGGAGCTGCGCGATACCAACCGCGCCAAGGAAAAGGATGCGTTCGACATCTGCGTAAGGAAGATTGCCGAACACGGGCTGGATATGAAGCTGGTGGACGTTGAATATTCATACAACGGTTCAAAGGTAATGTTCTATTTCACTGCGGACGGGCGCGTGGACTTCCGCGAACTGGTAAAGGATCTGGCCGGCGTATTCCGCACAAGGATAGAGCTTAGGCAGATAGGCGTGCGTGACGAGGCTAAGATGCTCGGCGGGCTTGGCTCGTGCGGAAGGCCGGTATGCTGCAAGGCGTTTTTGTCCGACTTTGCGCCGGTTTCAATAAAAATGGCAAAGGAGCAGAGTCTTTCGCTCTCCCCCACGAAAATATCCGGCATATGCGGCAGGCTTATGTGCTGCCTTAAATACGAGCAGGATTGCTACGAATCCATGCGCAAGCAGATGCCGCGCCCGGGCCGCGACGTGCGCACGCCCGATGGCGACGGTACTGTGCTTGAAAACAACGTTATAACCGAAAAGACCCGCGTGCGCGTAACGCTGGCGGACGGAACGTTCGACGTGCGGGATTATCCTTTCCGCGAGCTTACGCCGCTCAACACGCGCCATCCGGAGCTGGTTGAAAACGACGAATCTACAGACGGCGTGAACGACGACGCCGACGTGCTGATGGACGAGGACGCCGTGGCAATAATCGAGGAAACCGTTGCCGTTGAAACCGCGCCGCAGGAGCAGCCCAAGCGCCGCCCGCGGCCCGATAAGCCGCGCCGCCCGCGCCCGGACAGGCAGCAGAGCGCCCAAGCCGAAGCGGAAGCAGAAGCCGAGCAGCCCCGGCAGGGCGAGAACCGCCGCCGCAACGACCGGCGCAACAACAACCGCCCGCGCCGCCGCCCCAAGGACAGCCGCGCCCCGCAGGGGAATAAAGAAGAATAAGCTTAAAGGCTCCCGAAGGGGAGCCTTTTTGGTGTAAATAAAATCGTAGTAAGCTATTATAAAGCTCAGCCGCTTTATTTTTCTTTCTTCCCCGTAACCTTATTCAGTATTGCCACGAAGGCCCAGATTACGAGTATTACGGCGAAAATGCCTATCATGCCCTTGAGCGTGAGCAGCAGGGAGGGCAAAAGCGTTTCCGGCGACCAGGCGAATTTCATTGCGTTAAGTATAAACATGGCTTGTATCCTCCTTCTATCAAAGCATGGCTTCTATCAGCGTTATCATAAGGCCGCCGGCTATTACGCTGGCGATCTGGCCGGACACGTTCGCGCCCGCGGCATGCATCAGCAGGAAGTTCTGGTTATCCTCCTGCTGGCCAAGCTTATGCACAACACGGCTGGCCATCGGGAAGGCGGATATGCCCGCAGCACCTATCATGGGGTTTACCTTGTTCTTGAGGAAAAGGTTGAGGAACTTTGCAAACAGCACGCCGCCCGCGGTATCGAATATGAACGCGACAAGGCCGAGCGCGATTATTGCAAGCGTTTCCGCCGTTACGAAAAGCTCCGCCTTCATCTTGAACGCAACGGATATGCCAAGCAGCAGCGTAACAAGATTGGCAAGGGACTTCTGCGCGGTGTCGCTCAGGCTGCCGAGCACGCCGCATTCCCTTATGAGGTTGCCGAACATAAGGAAGCCTATAAGCTCCGCGCTCTTGGGGGCGATGGTGCCAGCGACTATTGTTACGAATATGGGGAACAGCACGCGCGTGGTGCCGGATACGGCGCTGGGGCTGTACGGCATGCGGATGCGGCGCTCATTCTTGGTGGTGAGCAGCTTTATTACGGGCGGCTGTATAATGGGCACGAGCGCCATGTATGAATACGCGGCGACCATTATGGGGCCCTGATAATTGGACTTAAAATAGTTGGCAAGGTAAATGGACGTGGGGCCGTCCGCCGCGCCTATTATGGCAATGCTGCCTGCGTCCTGAAGGGTGAAGCCTATGAGCCGCGCCATTATAAACGTGAAGAATATGCCGAACTGCGCCGCCGCGCCGAAAAGGAACATTTTCGGATTTGAAAGCAGCGGGCCGAAGTCTATCATTGCGCCTATGCCAATGAACAGCAGCAGCGGGAAAAGCTCCGTTGCTATGCCGGCATTGAACAGGGTTTCAATAGCCTCTGTATTGACAAAGGGCAAATTGACCAATATTGCGCCGAAGCCCATGGGCAGAAGGAGCGTAGGCTCCATGTCCTTCTTTATGGCCAAATAGATGAGCGTTGCGCCTATGGCGATCATAAGCAGCTGCTGCCAAGTGAAATTGGCCACGTTTGAAAACAGTTCAACAAATTGTTCCATTGTGGTTTTTCCTCCGGTTTTGATTATTGTTCGCGCCAGGCAAAAGCCTTTTTGGATATAAAAAAACCTTCGCCGCGCTTCATTCGCCGCATACGCGCGGCAAACAAGCGGCAAAAGTCTCACCAATCAAGGCCGGGCGGGCCATAACGGCCGTGATGACGCCCAAACCGCCCGCATTTTCGCCCGCGGGCAGGTTACTCCCCTTTGTCGTGAAGAATTATACCAGAAGGGCATATCTTTTGTAAATGGGGAAAAACGCAAAAACGGGCAGTTATCAAAAAACGCCCGCATTTCGTCATTTCCCGCGCCTTTCCCGCCGCGCCTTAATCCACGGTTCAACCACGCGGACATAGGCGATATACAGCACGATTATCGCAAAATAGGTTTCGAGCCATATCCAAAAGCCTTGGTGGGACAGCTTGCCGTGGCACGGCATTAGGTAATCCTCCGGTGTGGCGGTAAGCTTGTTGTTTGCAAGTATCGCACCGCCGAGCACTTCGCCGAATATTATGGAGAATATGTCGCCATAGGCTATAACATAGGCAAGCCCCGGCCTGAACGGCACGGCTATCCCCGCCGCCAGCCACGCAAGCAGATAAAGCCTGCGCCGCATCCATTCAAGCAGATACACGTCGCGGAACCACATATCCGTTGCCCAGTACAGCAGCGCAAACGGCAGCGTTACGGCGATAACGCGGCCTATCATTTTCATCAGTTCCTTTTTATCAAGCACCATCGCCGCACCACCATTCGCTCGGCCAGCTTATAGTTTTGCCATGCCGCGCCTTTATCCTCGGCTCTATCTGCCGCACATAGGCCACATAGAGGACTATTACGGTGAAGAAGAGTTGCAGCCATATGCCTATGCCGTGGTGGGATAAGTTGCCGTGACCTGGCGTAAGATAATCCTCCGGCGTGGCGCGGATAGTGTTGTTTTCAAGTATCAAGTCGCCAAGAATTTGGGCGAGTATTATCGCTGCGGTATCCCCATACGAAATGAAAAGCGAGAATCGGGGACGATATACCGAAATAAGGCACAGCGCAAACCACATAAGGCCATACTGTGAGCGTTTCATAAAATCAAACAAATACATATCGCCAAACCACAACTCTGTCGCACGGTACAGCACCATGAATGGCAGCAGAACGAGTATTGCGTTCACCACGCGCGGGCGGAAAAGCCTGCGGTCATTTTCGTAATCGGTAAGATAGGGAAGCATAGTTTTATCCTCCTTTTTATAATAAAAAAGCGCACAAGTTAAGCGGCAGCATGCCATAACTTATGCGCAGGGGAAAATTGTCTTGCTTCGCCCTCCCGCGGATTCGGGGCAGGGCCAAGACCGCGCTTGCATAAAAGCGTAAGCAATGTTTGCATTGCAATGCATGGTATTACCTCCGTTCGCTTATTTTATTCAATAATACCAGCATTTTTGGCTGAAAGCAAGCCGAATAAGAATATATTATTCCGCATGTGGCGCGTATCGCGCGGCTATCCAGCGCTGCATGTGCGCAATGAACTTCTGCGCGGTAATGTTGTCGCTGTTCTTCTGCGGCACGGCGGCGCCTATTATGCGGCTGGCACGGTTGTCCAGCGGCATCAGCTTAACGTTGTGCGTAAGGCCGCCAAGCAGCAGCTCCGGCATTATGCTTATGCCCAGTCCCTGCTCCACCATTGCTATAACGGCATAGTCATCCTTGGTGGTGTATTTAACGTGCGCCTTCACCCCCGCCATGTCCAGCGCGCGGCGGGCGTCGTTCGCGCTGTTTTCCATAATTGAAATGAAGCTTTCGTTTTCAACCGCCGCAACGGGAAAGCTGCTGTTCCCCGCAAGCGGATGTTCCTTTGGCAAAACGGCTAAAAGCCTATCCTCCTTCAGCGCAATGCCGCGGCAGTTCTTTGGATAATCCGGCATGGTGACGAAGCCTATATCTATGCTGCCCTCCTCAAGCCATGTGTTGATATCGTGATAGTCGCCGTTGAGCAGCTTGAACTGCGCCTGCGGGCAAACCTGCTCAAAGCTTTTTATCATGCCCGGCAGCCAATGCACGGCAACGCTTGTGAACGCGCCTATTCGCACTATCCTGCCCAAGCCCTGCCGCGCTTCTTCCGCGGCCTGCTGCACGCGCTCCATTGCCTCCAGCACGCCGCGCACCGCGCCTATAACGTGCTCCCCTTCCGCCGTAAGCTCCACGCCGCCGCGGCTGCGCTTCATCAGCTTCAGCCCCAGTTCCGTCTCCAGCGCGCTTATGCCGTGGCTAACGGCGCTGGGCGTGCAGCAAAGCTCCTGCGCGGCAAGGGCAAGGCTCTTTTTATCGACCGCTTTTATAAACATGGCGTATTTCGCGTCGCTCATATCGTTCTCCCTATAAAGATGAATAAGTTTCACCTTGCGTTGTTTTACTATATGATACGGCACTTTTTGCCGTTTGGCAAGGCCTGTGGCAGAATTTTTACATAAAATACGGCTTGCAATTTACCCGATACGCCGATATAATACGCCGATACCATAGGTTGAACGGTATAAAGCATGAATTTATTTCATGTTAAGTTATAGGAGGACACAAATGGATCAAGGGTCGCTGCAAATATTGATAGTGATGGTGGTGTACATGGCGGCGGTAATAGGCATAGGCATATTCTTTGCCCGCCGCGCCAACTCTGATACGGAAAAGTTTTTCCTGGGCGGCAGGAGCTTAGGCCCGTGGGTAAGCGCAATGAGCGCGGAAGCATCGGACATGAGCGGCTGGCTGCTGATGGGCCTGCCGGGCGTGGCGTACTGGTGCGGGCTGGCGGATGCGTTCTGGACGGCGGCGGGCCTTGCCGTGGGAACGTACATAAACTGGCTGGTGGTATCCAAGCGGCTCAGGCGGTACAGCATTGCCGCGAACAACGCGATAACTTTGCCTGAGTTTTTCTCCAACCGTTTTCATGAGAAGAAGAAGGTCATAATGGGCATTTCTGCCGCGTTTATATTGGTGTTCTTCACGGTGTATGCGGCAAGCTGCCTTGTTACCTGCGGCAAGCTGTTTTCAACGCTGTTCAACGCGCCGTATATCGCAATGATGCTCGTTGGCGCGGTATTCGTGCTTATATACACTCTGCTCGGCGGCTTCCTGGCGGAAAGCGCATCGGACTTTATGCAGGCCATGGTAATGGTGGTCGTGCTCGTGGCGGTGCTTACGCTTGGCGTGGCGAGCGCGGGCGGCTTCGGCGCGGTTTTTGAAAACGTCAAAAGCTTCCCCGGCTTCCTTGAATTTTTCGGCATAGCGGATCCCGTAACCGAAGGCGGCGTGCAGCTTGCCGTGAACGGCGTGCCCTCATTCGGCGCGCGGCAGGATTACGGCGCACTCAACGTGGCCAGCATGCTGGCATGGGGCCTTGGCTATTTCGGAATGCCGCAGGTATTGCTGCGCTTCATGGCCATCCGCAGGGAGGATGAGCTAAAGCGCGCGCGCCGCGTGGCAATGGTTTGGGTAGTAATCTCGCTTGCGGCGGCAATAATGATAGGCATAGTGGGCCGCGCTCTGTTCCCCACGGCGCTGACCACTGCGTCCGAGGCGGAAAACGTATTCGTCTATCTTTCCCGTTCGCTGCTGCCTGCAGCGCTTGCCGGGCTTGCAATGGCGGGCATATTGGCGGCGACCATAAGCTCTTCCGATTCATATTTGCTCATTGCCGCGTCTGCGTTCGCGAAGAACGCCTATCAGGGCATATTTAAGAAGAACGCCACCGATAAGGAAGTTATGACGCTTTCGCGCATAATGCTGCTGGTAATAACCGCCATAGCCATAGTGATAGCGCTGGATGAAAACAGCGTAATATTCACAATAGTCTCATTCGCATGGGCAGGATTTGGCGCAACGTTCGGGCCGCTGGTGCTGTTCAGCCTGTTCTGGAAGCGCATGACCCGCGCGGGCGCGATAGCCGGCATGCTCTCCGG
>CAVDFM010000012.1:0-23681 GCA_963608365.1 bacterium
GCTCAAGAAGATAGTTTATAGTAGGCAGGCTGGCGGTTATGCGCTTATCGTCGCTCACGTTTCCGTTTGCGTCCAGCGGAACATTGTAGTCCACGCGCACAAGCACGCGCTTGGAGCGCACGTCAACGTCTTTTACCGTCTTTTTCATAAGTAAGTCCTCCTTATTCGTTGTGATCTAAATTTAAGGCCGAAGCCTATGTTTCCGCCTATATTTTAGCATATTATTACCGTAATGCAAATTCGTTAAATGTGCTTTTGCATTTTGTTCATGCTGTGTTATAATTTTAGGCATGAAAAAGAAATTTAGACGCATTTTTGCGGCCCTTGCCGCGCTTACAGCTATATTTATTCTTTCCGCCTGCGGGGCTAAGGACGAAGCGCCTGCCCCTGCGGATGCGGCTGCGTCCGATGCGCCGGAAGGCACGGCTGCGCCCGAGGCGGAAGCTACGCCCACGGCATACGGCACTAATGCATCCGCCCGCGTTACGGCCACGGCGGCGTATTCATATGCGGACGGCGATAAGACAAAGCTTTACGCTGCGGTGGAATACCAAAACGACGGGGATTGCCCGATAGTCGTTTCAAACGTGAAGCTTACCATCACGGCCGCAGGTGCGAGCGAAACGGCGGAATTTGTGCCGGAGCTGAGCGATTATATCGTGCTGCTGCCGGGTGAAACGGGATATATTGCACGCTGGCTGGGCGAAACTGCAATACCCGCAGGGGAGGCGATAACGCTTGACGCTTCCCTTACCGCCGAAAAGCGGGACGAGCGCGGCGCGCGCATAACGGTGGACAATCTGTACATTGCGGACAATTATCCTTCCGTAACAACGCTTTCGGGCAGGCTGACCTGCCAAGAGGGGCGCGCATGCGCGGCAAACATGATATTCGCCGGATTTTATGACGAAAACGGCAGGTTCATGGGTGCATGGTATTTTTCAAAAAATGCCCTGTTTGAAGGCGGGGACAGCAAGAATTTTGTTGTTGATATGAACGATTTCCCAATAGCCAAGCTTTCTGAAAAGGCTGCGGACGTGCGCGGCATAGGCTTCGGCTTCGATTTTTAAGCAAAAAGGCATATATATCGGCCCTTCCGCAGATAATAAGCAAAAAACGGAAGGGCTTTTTTGATATATGAAAACGAAAAAACTGCTGCTTATCGCGCTGAGCGTGCTGGTATGCGCGGCGCTGTGCGCGGTGCTGTACTTTGCGTTTGTGTCCCCGCCGGGGGAAAACCGGCTTGCGGGGGCGCGGTTTATAATGGCTGGTGCATATGAGCTGCGCTGCTGACGCACGCCCCTGCTTCACCCGCCCGCCGCATGAGCTTATATCCCCCGGCGGCACGGGCCTGCCGAACGACAGGGAAAAGAGGGCAGGAGAGATGGGGCATAAGGAAAAGGCCGGGCATAATCCTTCCCCATAATGCCAATACTCTTTATATCAGTTCGGCGTTATGGCAGAAGGAGGCTAAGAATGAAGAACGAACGTATACCTTCGGCGAAGGAGAAGGATTATCAGCGGCGCGTTAACGAGCGGATGCCGAAAAGCAAAACGCTTTCCCAATGCATCCGCGCTTTTGTGTCCGGCGGAATAATATGCTGCATAGGGCAGCTTATACACGATTTTGCAAAGCTTACGCTAAATTACAGCGAATCAAACGTTGCCGCGTTTACGGCGATAGTGCTGGTGTTTATAGGGGCAACGCTTACGGGCGTCGGCATATACGATAAAATAGGTGCGTGGGCGGGCGCGGGCAGCGTGGTGCCCATAACGGGTTTTGCCAATTCAATAGTGTCCCCCGCGATGGAGTTCAAACGGGAAGGCTATGTGCTTGGCCTTGGCGCCAAGCTTTTTTCGATAGCGGGGCCGGTGCTTGTTTACGGAATAAGCGCAAGCGTTATAGTGGGCATAATAACCTGCCTTATAACGGGCCGGTTTTAACGGGAGGATAAGCATATGCGTACAAAATGCAAAGGCAAATCAACCGTTTTCTTTGCCGACCCGCCGCGCATTATTTCCGGCGGAACGATAGTTGGCGACGTTGAGGCACAAGGCCCGCTCGGCAGCTATTTTGACATTGCCCTTGAGGACGACACCTGGGGCGAGGATACATGGGAAAAGGCCGAACGAAAAATGTTTGAACATGCGGTGCGCACAGCCCTTGAAAAGGGCGGCCTTACGCCCATGCAGGTGGACATATTGCTGGGCGGAGATCTGCTGAACCAGATAATATCGGCCAACTTTGCGGCAAGGGAGCTTGAAATACCGTTCCTTGGGCTTTACGGAGCGTGTTCCACAATGGCCGAAGGCATGCTGATAGGCTCCATGCTTATAGACGGCGGCTTTGCGGACAGAGTAGCCTGCGCCGCAAGCAGCCATTTTTCCACGGCGGAGCGGCAGTACAGATTGCCGCTGGAGATGGGCTCGCAGGCTGTGCCTACAAGTCAGCGCACAGTTACCGGCGCGGGCTGCGCGCTTTTGAGCGGCAGCGGCTGCGCGGACAAAGGCTCACTTTCAAACGTATGCATAGCGGGCGGGGTGATAGGCAGGGTAGTTGACCTTGGCATAACGGATGCGGCAAATATGGGCGCGGCAATGGCGCCGGCGGCGGCGGATACGCTGAAACGCCACCTGTTCGATACGGGGCGCACGGTAGAGGATTATGATTTGATAATCACGGGCGATCTCGGCTCCTTCGGCAGCGAGCTTTTCCTTATGCTGCTCAATGATGCCGGCATAGACGCCGGAACGCGGCACCTTGACTGCGGCAACATAATATTTTCCGCCGAACAGAACGCCGTGTGCGGCGGCAGCGGCTGCGGGTGCAGCGCCGTTACAATGAACGGATACATACTGCCGCGCATGGATGCGGGCGAATACAGCAGGATTCTGTTCATGGCCACGGGCGCGCTCATGAGCCCCACGGCGGGCTTGCAGGGCGAAAGCATACCGGGCATAGCGCACGGCGTAGTGATAGAAAGGAGATAAGCGATGGAACTTTCTGCATACATTTATGCGTTTATTATAGGCGGGGCGCTATGCGTAATAGGTCAGCTTTTGATAAGCCTTACCCGCCTTACCAGCGCAAGGGTGCTGGTATTGTTCGTTGTTACGGGCGTGGTGCTCACGGGGCTTGGGCTGTATGAGCCGCTGGTGCGCCTGGCGGGTGCGGGGGCCACGACTCCGCTTACGGGCTTCGGCTATGCCCTTGGCAAGGGCGCGATAGACGGCGCTATGGAGGACGGGCTTATAGGCGCGTTTACCGGCGGCATAAAGGCCACCGCGGGCGGCGTTGCCGCGGCAATAGTTTTCGGCGCGCTCAATGCGGCCATATTCACGCCAAAGACGAAGAAGTAGGGGGATGGTAAAGCAAATTGGCTGAATTTAGCCATTCCCCTTTCGTCACGGCTTGCGCCGTGCCACTTTCCCCGCCAGCGGGGACAGCTTTTGGTGCAGATATATAAGCTTATATTCGGCTTCCCCAAGGCGCCACCGCTTGCGGGGGAGCTGGCAATATGCCGTAAGGCGTATTGCCTGAGGGGTTGACGATACTAAGCGAAGCGACCTTCTTTTTCAACCCCTCCGTCCATTCGCTAATGCTCATGTCCACCTCCCCTTTCAGGGCAGGCTAAATGTGTGAGGTTGTATGTCGCACCCAAAAGGCTCCCTGTCGAGGGAGCTGTCGAGCCGTAGGCGAGACTGAGGGAGTAAAAGTAACAAAACGATATTAAGCAATGTTATAATCCCTTTTGCCTGGAGGCCAGGGAAGATTTCGATTTCTCCCCTTAGGCCCCCTGGCGACCCCCGTAACCCCGTTGAAACGATCGCTCAGCGAAGGGGTACGGCACTGTACGCTGTGCTTGTACTGCACCCTAAAGGCTCCCCGCACGGGGTTCGGAGTTGAGCGCCGCCTGTGGCGGATGAAGCGAAACGGAGAACGGGCAGGAACAGGGAGAATTACGAACGGTAGTGAGCAAGGCGACCTTGTTCCAACCTGGGCTCGGTTTAGCTATTGACTGAGGGGTTGTCATAAATGACGAAGCCACAGTTTACTCCCTCCGTCTGCTCGTTTCACTCACATCCACCTCCCTCGACAGGGAGGCTTTTGGCGTGCTTAGCGATACATTTGTACTGTGGCAGCCTTGTCGGCGAGGAGGCGCTTTACCGCCCGTCCCCATTTGTTCACAAAATACGCCCCTTGTTGGGCAATAACAATCATAGTATAATATAACTGTATAGATATATGGAAAGATACGAAAGAGAGGATAACTTTTGACGGATAACATTGAAGTGCCTGCCGAAAAGAAGGCGGGCGGAAGAACCAGAAGAAAAGCCGAAGCGGGCGCGCAGACCGGCGCACGCAGGCGCAGCGCAGCGCGGCCGCGCACACAGGGCCGCACAAAGACCACCGAAAAGGCCGCCGCCGAAAAGCCGAGCCGCGTGACCAAATCCGCCGCAAAAACAGCGACTAAGACCGCAGCAAAGGCGCAGAGCGCGCGCACGAGCCGCGCAAAGAACAAGCTGAAGATAATCCCGCTTGGCGGCGTGGGCGAAATAGGCAAGAACATGACCGTGCTGGAATACGGCAAGGACATGATAATAATAGACTGCGGGCTTATATTCCCCGATGACGACATGCCGGGCATAGATCTTGTTATACCGGACATGACATACGTTGAAAAGAACGCGGACAAGCTGCGCGGCATACTGGTGACCCATGGTCACGAGGACCATATAGGCGCGCTGCCGTTCGCGCTCAAGCAATTCCAAACACCGGTTTACGGCACAAAGCTTACCTGCGCGCTTATTGAGCATAAGCTTGAAGAGGAGCGCGTGAAGAACGCAAAGCTGAACGTTATAAAGCCCGGGGACAAGGTGCAGCTTGGCTGCTTCACGGCGGAATTTATAAAGACCAGCCATTCTATCCCCGGCGCGGTGGCGCTGGCGATAGTTACGCCGGTGGGTACCGTAATCCATACGGGCGACTTTAAGGTGGATTACACTCCGCTGGACGGCGAACCCATGGACATGGGCAGGTTTGCTTATTACGGATCAAAGGGCGTGCTTGCGCTGATGAGCGACAGCACCAACGCCGAACTTTCCGGCCACACTGTATCCGAACGCGAAATAGGCAAAACGTTTGAGCATTATTTTGACATTGCGGACGGCCGCGTGATAGTGGCCACGTTTGCATCGAACATATATAGGATTCAGCAGATTGCGGACGTTGCCATATCCTTTGGCCGTGTAATATGCTTCCAGGGCCGCAGCATGGTGAACATAACCAAGGTTGCGGCGGAGCTTGGCTATCTTAACATTCCCGAAGAAAAGATAGTTGAGGTGGAGCGGCTCAAGCGCATTGACGACAGCAAGGTTTGCGTAATAACCACCGGCAGCCAGGGCGAACCCATGAGCGGGCTTTTCCGCATGGCAAACGCATCGCATAAGCTGAACGTGGGCGAAGGGGACACGGTAATAATTTCCGCCTCTGCAATACCGGGCAACGAACTGGGCGTGAGCAGGGTGATAAATCAGCTTTATCAGCGCGGCGTAAGGGTTGTTTACGACAGAATGGCGGACGTGCACGTTTCCGGCCACGCGCGGCGCGAGGAACTGCGCCTTATGTTCACGCTGACCAAGCCAAAGTTCTTTATACCCGTGCATGGCGAGGCTAAGCAGCTTTATCAGCATGCCGACCTTTCAAAGCAGATGGGCATACCGGAAGAAAATATAATCGTGCCCGAGCTTGGCGGGGTGATAGAACTTAACAAGTCCGGCATAAAGGCTAACGGCTCCGTGCATAGCGGCAGCGTGCTTATAGATGGCTCCAGCGTGGGCGAAATAGGCGACGCTGTGCTGAAGGACCGAAAGCAGCTTTCAGAGGACGGGCTTTTCACGGTTGTGATACCGCTAAAAAAGAAAACGGGCGAGCTTATAGGCCAGCCGGAGATTATATCGCGCGGATTCGTATATGTAAAAAGCTCGGAAGAGCTTATTGCGGATGCGAAAAATCTGGTCAAGGGGCTTGCGGCGCAGTTTGCATCGGCCAACCGCAGCGAATGGAGCGGGATAAAGAATAATATCCGTTCCGCGCTGAAAAACGAGCTGTACCACAAAACTAAGCGTACACCGATAATTTTGCCTATTATTATAGAAATAGACATATAATGCAAAACGGAGGTAAACTATGATTTACGATAAGGCAAGGGATTTGGCCAAGGCAATGGCCGAAAGCGAAGAATACGTTTCCTACAAAAACGCAAAGGAAAAGGCTTTTGCGAACGACACCACCAAGGCGCTGCTGAAGGAATACATGACGCTGCGCATACGCATGCAGGGCGCGATGGTATCGGGCCAGAAGGATGACGAGGCCATGGAAAGGCTGCAAAAAATAGGCGAGGTGCTTCAGCTCAATCCCGACGCATCGGCCTATCTTATGGCTGAATACAGGCTTAATACAATGCTTGGCGATGTGTATAAGATACTTGCGGACGGCATAGATCTTGACCTGGGCCTGAGCGAAGACTAAACGGAGAGGTAACGTAGCGTGGAACGCGGCACAAAGGAAAGAAAACGGCATAGCGGGAAGGAAAGCAGCACGGCAAGGAAGATATGGCGCACGGTAAGGCCGCTGCTAATATTCCTTATAAGCGCGGGCATATGCGTGTTCGTGTTCGTGTTTGCGTTCAACAAGGTGAAGGAAAAGCTGTTCTCCCCCGTGGACATAAACGACGCAACGCCCGTTGAAATAACCATCAATTCAGGCTCCGGCGCAAGCAGCATAGCCAAAAAACTGTACGAGGCCGGCGGCGTGGACGAAGAAGGAAACGTCGTTTCCCCCGGGCTTATAACCAGCAAGACCGTGTTCAAAATATATGTTGACTTCACGGGCAAATCCAGCAAGCTTAAAGCCGGAACATATATACTTTCCCGCAACATGGACATTGAGCAGATTGTTGACGTTATATGCGAGGGCAACCCGCCGCGCACAACGCTCAAATTCGTTGTTACGGAGGGCATGACGGCGGAGGACATTGCGGACAAGCTGGTGTCGCTTGGCGTGCTGAAGGCAAAGTCCGAGTTCCTGAACCTGTGCAAAACGGGCGAAAGCTTTAAGGAGAACTATCCGTTCGTAGCCAACATACCGGTGAACAGCGCGCAGGCGCGGGACTATGCGCTGGAAGGCTATCTGTTCCCCGATACATATGAAATTTACAGCGACGAATCCGCCGAATCGATAATAGGCAGGATGCTTACCCGCTTCGGGCAGATAATGGGCGATGAATATACCGCCCGCGCTGCGGAACTTAACATGAGCGTGGACGATGTGATAACGCTTGCTTCCCTTATTGAAAAAGAAGCGCGGCACGAAAACGACTTTACGCGCGTATCGGCTGTGTTCCATCTTCGCCTTGATAAGGGCATGAAGCTGCAAAGCGACGCGCCGCTAAAGTACATATTCCATACGTCCGGCGTGCTCACGTTTACCGCGGAGCAGATGGCGGATACCTCGCTTTATAATACCCATGTGTATGAAGGGCTGCCGCTTGGGCCTATAGCGAACCCGGGCAGGAAGGCGATAGAGGCCGCGCTGTATCCGGACAAGGAATACATGAGCGAAGGATACCTGTATTTCTGCCTTATGGATTCGGAAACGGGCGAACTCATTTACGCCAAAACGCTTGAAGAGCACAGCGCCAACGTGGCGAAATACCGCCCCAATTGGTAAAATAAGAAGAAAAACGCGGCAATTTGGCCGCGCGGGGTTGTACGCGGGCTAAATGGGTGCTATAATAAGTTGTTAATTTTTGTGGAGGTCAACAATATGTCGGGTCATTCCAAATGGGCAAATATCAAGAATAAGAAAGAAAAGACCGATTCTCAGCGCGGCAAAATTTTCACCAAAATAGGCCGCGAGATAGCTATAGCCGTTAAAGAGGGCGGCAGCGACCCCAACAACAACTCAAAGCTTAGGGACGTTATAGCCAAGGCGAAGGCCGCCAACGTGCCCAACGACAATATCACCCGCTCCATTAAGAAAGCCGCGGGCGAGCTGGGCAGCATAAACTACGAAGAGATAACCTATGAAGGCTACGGCCCCAACGGCATAGCCATGATAGTGGACGTGGTTACCGATAACCGCAACCGTACCGCGGCGGAAGTGCGCCACCTGTTCGATAAGAGCGGCGGCAGCATGGGCGCGAGCGGCTGCGTTGCATGGATGTTCGATAAGCGCGGCGTTATCGTAATCGAGCGCACAAGCGACATTGACGAGGATGAGATAATGATGCAGGCGCTTGAAGCGGGCGCGGAAGACGTTGTTCCGCAGGACGACGTGTTTGAAATATACACCGGCGCAAACGATTTCTCCGCCGTGCGCGAAGAACTGGAAAAGCTTGGGTACAGCTTCCTTTCCGCCGAGGTATCCATGATACCGCAGACCACCGTTGACGCGAGCGACCCCGAGCTTGCCGAAAAGATAGAGCGCATGATAGAGCGTTTTGAAGACAACGACGACGTGCAGCAGATCTATCACAACGCCATACTGCCCGAGGTTGAGGAAGAAGAATAATTTTTTACTGTGTATAAAAAGGCCGCAGGATCCGCTCCCGCGGCCTTTTTGCTGCATTTTATAACCTTTTTGCGGCAGCGCATAAAGTTTTCATAATCTTGACTTTTAGCCGTGCAGGCTTTACAATTAAACGGAGTAATTATGCACCGGTGTGTGTTTGTGATTTATTGCATTATGCTTATTTATACATACAACGTTGATATGCTCGGATTTTTTGATATATATTTGGAGGTGTACTTACTTTGTGGGACATACTTATCCCCATTATAGTTGGGGTTGTTTGCGGTGCCGGCGGCTGGTTCGGAGGGTACTGGTATCGCCGCAACATTGCCGAGGCTAAGGTTGCCAAGGCTGAAGACGCCGTGAAGCAGATGATAGACGCCGCACAGAAGCGCGCGGAAACCATCAAAAAAGAAACGATACTGGAAGCAAAAGAAGAAGTTTATAAGCTCAAGAGCGAAAACGAACGCGAAAACAGGGAACGCCGCAACGAAATACAGCGCAGCGAACGCCGGCTTTTGCAGAAGGAAGAACTGCTGGACAAAAAGATAGAGGCCATTGAACAGCGCGAAGAGAACGCCGTAAAGAAGCAGAAAGAAATAGAAGCGAGCGAGGCGGAGATAAACGAGCTGAAGGCCAGACAGCTTAAAGAGCTGGAAACCATATCCGGCATGAGCATGGACGAAGCCAAGGATATACTGCTTGAAAGCGTTGAGCATGACGCGCGGCACGAAGCGGCGCTGATGCTCAGGGAAATAGAGCAGAAGACAAAGGAAGAAGCCGACAAGCGCGCAAGGAACATAGTATCCCTTGCCATACAGCGCTGCGCGGCGGACCACGTGGCGGAGACTACCGTGAGCGTAGTCGCGCTGCCCAATGACGAAATGAAGGGCCGCATAATAGGCCGCGAAGGCAGGAACATACGCACCCTTGAAACCGCTACTGGCGTTGATCTTATAATCGACGATACTCCGGAGGCCGTTATACTTTCCGGCTTCGATCCCGTCAGGAGAGAGGTTGCAAGGATTGCGCTTGAAAAGCTGATAATGGATGGGCGCATACATCCCGGCCGCATAGAGGAAATGGTGGAAAAGGCGCGCAAGGAAGTGGACGTGCAGATACGCGAAGCGGGCGAGCAGGCCATTTTCGAATGCGGCATACACGGGCTGCATCACGAGCTTGTTAAGCTGCTGGGCAGGCTTAAATACCGCACCAGCTACGGCCAGAACGTGCTGAAGCATTCCATAGAGGTTTCCCACCTTGCGGGCATTATGGCGGCGGAAATAGGCGCGAACGTAACGCTTGCCAAGCGCGCGGGTCTGCTGCACGATATAGGTAAGGCCATTGACCACGAGGTTGAGGGCCCGCACGTGCAGATAGGCGCCGACGTTGCCAAGAAGTACCGCGAGAATAATCAGGTCATAAACGCCATAATGGCGCACCATGGTGACGTTGAACCCGCAACGGTTGAAGCCGTGCTTGTTCAGGCGGCGGATGCCATAAGCGCGGCGCGCCCCGGCGCAAGGCGCGAAACGCTTGAAAACTACATCAAGCGCCTTGAAAAGCTGGAGGAGATCGCGAACTCGTTCGAGGGCGTGGATAAATCCTTCGCAATACAGGCCGGCCGCGAGATACGCATAATCGTCAAGCCCGAAAACGTGAACGACGCCGATACCATAATAATGGCCAAGGAGATCGTGAAGCGCATAGAGACGGAGCTTGAATATCCCGGCCAGATAAAGGTGAACGTAATACGCGAAACGCGCGCGGTGGAGTTCGCCAAATAAACAGAATACGGACAAAAACAGAAATGGGCTGCGGCGCAACTGCCGCGGCCTTTTAATGATAAAGCAGACTGGAGAAAACTATGTACGTTGCGGATGCGCATTGCGATTTTTTATATTATATGCTGCATAGGGGATATGACGTTGCCGTGCCAAGGGTAGGGCAGGCCGTGGATATTCCCGGTATGCGCGCGGGCGGGGCGGCCATGCAGCTTTTTGCCGCATGGATGGACCCTGATGAGGACGTTACGTTTTTGCAGCAATGCATGAGCCTTATAGACGCATATAAGCGCATGCTTGCCGCCAACAGCATGCTTACGCCGCTTACAAGGGACTTTGAGCCGGGGCATGGCAAAATTGCCGCCGTGCTGACGATAGAGGGCGGCGAGGCGATAGAGGAGCGGCTTGAAAACCTGCGGCTGTTCCATGAGCTTGGCGTAAAGGCAATGACGCTCACATGGAACGACCAAAACGAGCTTGCAAGCCCCGCGATGGCGCGAAGGGATAAGGGACTGAGCCGCCTTGGCAGGAGCGTTGTGCGCGAAATGGAGAGGATAAACATGGCCGTGGACGTGGCGCACCTGAGCGATGCTTCGATAGACGGCGTGCTGGACGAAATAAGCGCCCCAATATTTTCATCCCATACCAATGCGCGCGCGGTGCTCAAGCACAGGCGTTCGCTTTCGGATAGGCACATAAGGGAGATAGCGCGGCGCGGCGGCGTGGTGGGCGTGAACTATTATTCGCCGCAGCTTGTTGAGCGCGGGCGCGCAAGGATAGAGGATATAGTTAAGCATATAGAACATATAGCGGCGGTGGGCGGCATAGACTGCGTGGCCCTCGGCAGCGACTTTGACGGAATGGGTCAGGATGCTTATCCGGAAGGACTGAACAACTGGAAGGATGTGCCTAAGCTTATCGCGGCATTGCAAAAAGCAGGCTTTGGCGAAAGCGATATCCGCAAAATAGCCTGCGACAATCTTTTGAACTATATGAAGCGGTTCGTTTAAGCCTGCATTTCGGCTTCGTGTATTATGCCCGCTATCCCGCCAGCTTTTCAACCATTGCCGCGTAGCGGGAGGCGATATATAGATGGGTATACTTCATTGCGGATGAAAAATCCACAATGCTTTGATATTCGCCTTCACACACCGCGTCAAGCTGCGCACGGCAGTCCGAATATGCGCTGAGTATTTCGCCAAGCGTGCCGTCCGCGCCGGAAAAGGATTCAAGCGGCGTAAGCTTCATATCGAACGCATTGAGTATATCGGCACAGATGAGTTTTCCGTCCGCTATGCTGAGGCTTTCTTTATCGAAGCGTATCACGGCCTGACCCATGCTGTCTACGGCCTCGTCAAATGCGGCAAATGCGCCGCAAACGTCCTCTATGGCGCTTTTGTCCGCCGTAACCTTAAAGCTGGCCTGCGGGGAGGAAAGCGTGTACATGGCGGTTTCCACGCCCTCAGACGTAAGCCTATCCTTAACGCTTTTGGCGCTCTGCTCGCTGTCGTAGCCCGATGCCATAACGCGGTAGCGCGTTTCGCCGGAACTGCTGTCGGTGTATATATAGCCTGCCGCGCCGAGCGCGCGGAGGCGGTCGGATTCCTTCTTCGCGTTTTCATAGCTTGAATATACGCCCATTTGCAGCATGTAGCAGTTCAATGCGGGCAGCACGGCGTTTGCGCTTTCGGCGGCGGTCGATTCGCCTGTGGAAAGGTTTATGCCTCCGGATTGTTCGTTTGTTGTGCCGTTGCTGTTCAGGCCCGTAGGCGTATCGTCCGCCTTATCGCCAATTGAAGAAACGGCGGAAAACAGCGGGGCCATGACCTCGCGTGCCACCCATTCGCCGGCGTTTGACGTGACTATTATGTATACTATTGCGGCAATGAGTATCAGCGATACTATCATTCCGCCGGCGCCGGAGGACGACTGCGCGCGGCTGCGCGGGCGGGAACGCATTGAACCGGATCTTTTTCTGCGCCTGTATTCCATGTGTGCAAGCTCCTTTTGTGGTGATGGTACATATGTATGCTTGGACGGCTGCGGAATATACTTGATTGCAAAAGGCGAAATATTTGTATAAAATAAATAAGATATCATTTATGCGGGGCAGGTGGATATAAGCTGAAGCGGCTTACAAAACGGCTGGGCGCATTGCTGAATATGCTGCGCGGCACGGAAGAATTGATAGATATAGGCTCCGACCACGGCCTATTGTGCGCATATGCCGTTACCATGGGCAAGGCGGCGCATGCAATGGCCGCGGACATAAGCGCGGATTCGCTCAGTAAGGCGCGCGCGCTTATAAAGGAGCTTTCACTTGAAGATAAGGTCGGCTTTGCCGTGTCGGACGGGTTTACGAACATAGATATTACATCGGAAAGTTACAGCGTTGTAATAGCCGGAATGGGCGGGGAACTGATAGCGCGCATACTTGAAGCGGGAGGAGATAAGGCCCGCCGCGCCGCGGAAATAGCCATGCAGCCCATGGGCGGAGCGAAGGAACTGCGCGAATATCTTTATGCGAACGGCTTTGACATAACCGACGAAAGCATAATAGAAGAAGGCGGGCGGTATTATCAGTTGATACTTGCGCATTACGATGGCGCTGCGCGCCCGCTGCCGAACGGGGGCTTGCTCGAATTCGGCGAAATAGCTTACGGCAAGCGCGAAGAGGCGCTGAAAAAACTTATTGACAAGGTCTGCGCCACGCGCGGCAAAAAGCTGCAAAACGCTCAAAAAGGCGGCGCCGCACCAAAGGAACTTATAAACGAACTGCACGAGGCTGAGAGGCTGAGGGCGGAGTGGTAGGAAGGAGAACACCACATGCACATATCAAACTTTACCGAAAAGATGCAGCAGATAGCCCCGCGGGAGCTGAAGATGGATTACGACAACGTGGGGCTTTTGATAGGGCCTGAAAAGCAGGAGATACGGCGCGTGCTTGTGGCGCTGGACTGCACGAGCGTGACCGCAAAGGAAGCGATAGAATGGGGCGCGGACCTCATGCTTACGCATCATCCCGTATTTTTCCGCGGAACTAAGCGCATTGCGCCGGACGATCCGGCTACCGCGGGCGCATATATGCTGATACGCCACGGCATAGGCCTTTTTGCGGCGCATACCAATCTGGATGCGGCTGAGGACGGCGTGAACGACGCGCTGGCGGAAGCGCTGGGCGTGCGGAACGCAGTGCCCATGGAGCCGGACGGGCTTGGCAGGATAGGCACGCTTGCCGCACCGGTAAGCTTCGGCACGTTTGCAAAAACGGTTGAAGAAAAGCTGAATACCGTCGTGCGCATATCGGGCGATACGGACAGGATAATCAGCCGCGTGGCGGTTATTGGCGGCGCGGCGGGAGAATATGCCCAGGCAGCGCATGATGCGGGCGCGGATGTGTTCGTTACGGGCGAATGCAGGCACCACGAGGCGCTGTATGCGCGGGAGATGGGCATTTGCCTTATAGACGCGGGACATTACGAAACGGAGAAAACCGTGCTGAATCGGCTCATAGGGCGTTTACATTGCGATGGCGATGATGTACAATATAAAGTGAGTGAGTATGAATACGGCCCACTCAGGGGATTATGATTTGCAGCGGATTAGCGTGAATTATAGATATGGAGGTATGAACCATGAACAAACTGGACGCCCTCTGGCAGTATCAGCAGGCCGAGCTTGAAGCGGATAAGCTGGAAAACAAGCTTAAATCAACGCCCGCAAGGCAAAAGCTGAATAAGCTGTTCAACTTTTTGAAGGAACAGCAGAACGCCATAGCCGGAATACAAAAAACGCTGGACAGCCGCCAGCAGGCCGTGGATAAGCTTCAGGCGCAGATAGACGAACTGGCGCATAAATACGAACTTGAACTTGGCGAGTTCAAAATAATGCTCAACGACGATGAATGCACCGCGGAGGAAATGACCGAATCCCGCAGGAGCGTGGAGCGCATAATGAAAAAGGCGGAAGCCGCCAAGCGGGAGCTTAGCGACGCGATAGCGCAGATCGAAAAATCCGCGGCGGAATACAAGGAGACCTATGCCAAGGCCGCCAAGGCCAAGAAGGAATACGACGCCGCCAGGAGTGAATGCGAGCAGGAGGCTGCCGCCGCCAAGCCCGATATAGACAAGGCCAAGGCTGCCGCGGACGAAGCGGCGAAGGCCGTGGATGCGGAGCTGCTTGCGCGCTATAAGCGCATAAAGGGGCGCTATGCCGTGCCGATGGCAAAGGTTGAAAACAACCAATGCTCCGGCTGCAACATGTCCCTGCCCACAAGCACCGTTAAGCGCGTTGCAACGGGGGAAGGCATTATTGAATGCGAAAACTGCGGCAGGATACTGTACGCATAGAAAAGTTTATAAAGTTTATGAGTAAGCCATGCGGCCGCGTGCGGAACTGAGTTTTCAGTCATCCGCATGAGGAAAGTCCGGGCTCCGCAGGGCAGGGTGCCGGATAACGTCCGGCGGGGGCGACCCCAGGGATAGTGCAACAGAGATATACCGCCGCGTTTATGCGCGGTAAGGATGGAAAGGCGAGGTAAGAGCTCACCGGCGGGGCGGGTAACCGTTCCGTCCTGTAAACCCCACCCGGTGCAAGATTGGAATGGGAGCGCATGCGCTTTGCGCAGAAATGGCTGCCCGTCAGGCTCCTGATAATCGCGCGAGTGCGGCGGCAACGCCGTGCCAAGATAGATGGCCGCACGCCGGTTTTACCGGCCGACAGAACCCGGCTTATTGCTTGCTCATATGTTTATTTATGGGGGATGCTTATCAACTGATGGTAATGCATCCCCTTTATCAAATTGAACATGATGGGTATATCCAAAATAATTATGCGACGATAAGCAAAGAGTACTTTACTTATTCCTAATGTGTGATATTATATGTCGTGGAGCGCAGATACGCTTAGAACAGGAAAGGATATACCTGAAAATGAAGAATGAAAAGCTTTATAAAATAATCGTAGCGGCGATGATGGCCGCGCTCGCCTGCGTTGCAACAATGATAATCCGCATCCCTTCGCCCATGCAGGGCTATGTTAACCTGGGCGACGCTGTTGTGCTTATGTGCGGCTGGATACTCGGGCCGGTATACGGCGTTGCCGCGGCGGGCATCGGCAGCATGCTGGCGGACATATTGGCCGCGTATCCGCATTACGCGCCCGGCACGCTGGTTATAAAGGCTGTTGTTGCGCTGATAGCTTATGTGCTGTTTACGGCGCTCAGGCGCGGCAAGGAGCATAACACCAAGAATCTTGTCCTTCCGCTTGTTGTAAGCGGTATCGCGGGCGAGATTGCCATGGTGGTGCTGTACTTTGTTTATGCTTCGCTGCTGCTTGGCAAGGGCTGGGCCGCCGCCGCAAGCATCCCCGGCAATTTGATGCAGGGCTTGGTCGGCATAATCGTAGGCGCGGCGCTGTATGTGCTGATAAGCAAGAGCAAGGCGCTGCCGCATCTGTTCAAGGAATAATAAAATTCGGTATACACCAAAAGGAGCCTTTATAGGCTCCTTTTTAGTATGCTTTATCAGGATTTTGCAAGGTAGGCGTTTATAAAGTTCTCTATGTCGCCATCCATAACGGCCTGAATGTTGCCGTTTTCTTCGCCGGTGCGGTGATCCTTGACCAGCGTATACGGCTGGAATACATAAGAACGTATCTGGCTGCCCCATTCTATGCGCTTCATTTCGCCCTTTATTTCGTTCATCTGAGCCATGCGCTCCTGCTCCGCCAGTTCCATCAGCTTGCCCTTCAGTATGCGCATTGCCATTTCCTTATTCTGCAGCTGGCTGCGCTCGTTCTGGCACTGCACCACTATTCCGGTGGGAAGGTGGGTTATGCGGATAGCGGAGCTGACCTTGTTAACGTTCTGGCCGCCTGCGCCGCCGGAGCGGTATGTGTCTATGCGCAGATCGTCCATGTCTATCTCAACGTCGTTTGTATCGTCGTCGAATATAGGGGTAACGTCAAGGGAAGCGAAGCTTGTATGCCGCCTGCCGGAAGAATCGAAAGGCGATATCCTGACCAGGCGATGCACGCCCTTTTCGGCTTTTAGATAGCCGTAGGCGTTTTCGCCGTCCACTTCGAACGTAACGCTCTTTATGCCGGCCTCTTCGCCGTCCAGATAGTCTATCACCTTTACGGAATAGCCCATCTTTTCGCAGTAACGGGTATACATGCGGTAAAGCAGGCTTACCCAGTCCTGCGCCTCGGTTCCGCCCGCGCCCGCGTGCAGGCTCAGTACGGCATTATAACTGTCGTAAGGGCCCTTCAGCAGCGCTTCGAGCTTGAGCGCCTCTATGTCCTTCTCAAGCGAGGCAAACTCGCTCTGTACCTCCGGCACAAGGCTTTCGTCGTTTTCCTCGTCCGCCATTTCCATCAGCGTTTCAAGGTCCTCGCAGCGGCTCATAAGGTGCTGATATTTGTCCAGCTTGGAGCTTATGGCCTTCATGCGGCGGTTCACCTTGTTCGCGTTCTCAACGTCGTTCCAGAAGCCTTCTTTGCCCATTTCGGCTTCCAGCTCTTCTTTTTCCTTGCTCAATGAAGCAAGGTCAAAGGGAGCCACCTGCCTCTTTCAGCGTTTCAACCGCCGCGGCAAGCTGCTGCCGTGTTTCATCCAGTTGGATCACTGTTAATCACATCCTTCTTTTTGTGTTTTATATTTACCGTGGAAGGTATCAGTTCCTTCCGCAGCAATTCTTGTATTTCAGTCCGCTGCCGCAGGGGCAGGGGTCGTTACGGCCGGGCTTTTTGTCCGTACGCTTGGGCTTAGGCTTATCGTCGCCCGCGACCTCGACCGGCTTTGCAAGCTGCTCGCGCTGCTGCGGCGCCATGCGCACCGTTGCATGGAACAGATTCCTTACGGTCTGCTCCCGTATGCCCAGCACCATTTCGTCGAACATATCAAAGCCCATGTTGCGGTATGCAACAACGGGGTCCTTCTGGCCCAGGGCCTGCAGTCCTATACCCTGGCGCAGCTGATCCATTGCGTCTATGTGGTCCATCCAGTGCGAATCGACCGCCTTCAGCAGCACCACGCGCTCCACTTCGCGCATATCTATGCCCGCGCCGGATATTTCGGCTTCTTTCTTGGCATACAGCGCGTCAACAAGCTCGCGCGTCTTTTCCTCAAGCGCCTTGCGGTTGGTTATGCCGTGCAGCTGGCCTGTGAAGTCCGCGCCAAGCAGCTGACTGAGTTCGCTGTACAGCGCCATCATGTCCCATTCGCCTGCCGAGGCATGGGCGCTTGCGCATTGGTCAAGCTTTGCCGTAACGCTTTCGTTCACCATTTCCATTATGGAATCGTGAATGTCTTCGCCCATGAGCACGCGGCGGCGCTGCGAATAGATTATTTCGCGCATCTTGTTCATAACGTCGTCATACTGAAGCACGTTCTTTCGTATTTCAAAGTTATGGGCTTCAACACGCTTTTGTGCGTTCTCAATCTGCTTTGAAAGCAGCTTCATGTCCAGCGGTATCTCCTCGTCCGGCGATATACGCTGCATCATCAGCTTTATGCGTTCCCCGCCGAAGCGCTGCATCAGCTCATCTTCAAGCGATACATAGAAGCGCGTGGAGCCGGGGTCCCCCTGGCGGCCGGCGCGGCCGCGCAGCTGATTATCTATACGGCGGGACTCGTGCCGCTCGGTACCTATTATGTGCAAGCCGCCCGCGGCTACAACCGCGTCGTGCTGCTTATCGGTTTCCTGCTTTATTCTGCTGTATGCTTCGGCGTATTCCGCGCGGGCTTCAACCACGCTGTCGTCGCTCGTTTCCTCGTGTCCCGTGGCGGCTTCTATAAGCAGTTCGTCCATGCCATTCTGCCTAAGTTCGCGCTTTGCAAGGAACTCAGGATTGCCGCCCAGCAGTATGTCCGTACCGCGGCCGGCCATGTTGGTGGCTATGGTAACGCAGCCCAGGCTACCCGCCTGCGCCACTATTTCGGCCTCCTTGGCATGCAGCTTAGCGTTGAGCACCTGGTGCTTTATGCCGCGGCGGGAAAGCATGTCGCTTAGCATTTCGCTCTTTTCGACCGATATGGTACCGACTAGTATCGGCTGCCCCGTTGCATGCACCTTTACTATTTCGTCCACAACTGCATCGAACTTGCCGTGCTCGGTGCCGTATATAATATCGTTATTGTCTATGCGCCTGAGCGGCTTATTCGTGGGAATTTCCATAACGTCCAGCCCGTATATGGATTGGAACTCCGCCTCTTCGGTCTTAGCCGTTCCGGTCATTCCGGCAAGCTTATGGTACATCCTGAAATAATTCTGGAACGTGATGGTGGCAAGGGTTTTATTCTCACGCTCCACCTTAACGTGTTCCTTGGCTTCCAGCGCCTGATGCAATCCGTCGCTGTATCGCCTGCCCATCATAAGGCGGCCGGTGAATTCGTCAACTATAAGCACCTGACCGTTCTGCACAACGTAGTCCTTGTCCCGCGTGAACAGGGCATGCGCCTTTAAGGCCTGAATTATATGGTGGTTTATTTCGGTATTGGCGGCGTCCGATATATCGTCTATGCCGAAGAATGTTTCTGCCTTGCGCTGGCCCTGCTGGGTAAGCGCGACCGTGCGCGCCTTTATGTCGCACATATAGTCTCCGCTTTCCTGCTGCGTTTCGCCCATCATAATGTCCGCCTTGGAAAGCTTTTCTATGTTTTCGCCCCTCACAAGGCGGCTTACGAAGCGATCCGCCTTGGCGTACATATCGGTGGACTTTTCGCCCGTGCCGGAAATTATAAGCGGCGTGCGTGCTTCGTCTATCAAAATGGAGTCAACTTCGTCCACTATGGCATAGTTAAGCTCCCGCTGAACCATCTGTTCGCGGTAGACGACCATGTTGTCCCTAAGGTAATCGAAGCCGAATTCGTTATTGGTGCCGTATGTAATGTCGCAATTATAGGCCAAGCGGCGTTCGTCATTGGAAAGCTCGTGAACCACGCAGCCCACGCTCAGCCCAAGGAAGCGGAAAATTTTGCCCATCCATGCCGCATCTCGCTTGGCAAGGTAATCGTTAACGGTAACTATGTGCACGCCGTGCCCGCTGAGCGCGTTCAAGTATGCGGGCAGGGTTTCGGTTATGGTTTTGCCTTCGCCGGTTTTCATTTCGGCAATGTTGCCGCGGTGCAGCACTATGCCGCCGTACAGCTGAACGTCGAAATGCCGCTGGCCAATGGTGCGCATTGCGGCTTCCCTTACCACGGCGTAAGCTTCGCACAGTATATCGTCTTCTTTTTCGCCCTTGGCAAGGCGGGCCTTGAACTCGTCCGTTTTGGCGCGCAGTTCGCCGTCGCTCAGCGCGTGCATGGCGGGTTCAAGCTCGTTTATCTTTTTTACCAATGGCGCAAGCTTTTTCAGCTTTGCTTCGCTGGTGTTGCCCAGCAGTTTATCCATAAAACCCATGGTTATCGCCTTTCTAACATAATTCATACTATTGTAGCATGGAAAGGGCTTGTTTGGCAATCAAACCGCGCAATGTTGACAAATTTAACACCCTATACACAAACTTTGCGCCCATTAACACCCGAATGGGTAAAATATATAGAAAAATAAGCAAAAACGGCTTGCGTTAAACGACAAAACCGTGTTATTATGAAACCACAGCCCGAAAGGCTGGCCTTATCGGATGTGTGTAAAGCTAAAAAGAAAAGTGCAGAAGTGAAAGGAGAGGGAGTATGAAGCGAATAAGCATAATTTCAGCATTGCTGCTTGCCGTGCTGATGGCAGGTCACGCCGCGGCAACAGCGCCGTGTGAGACGCAAACGCCTGAATTGCCGCCGCAGGCGGAAGCGGCAATGGATTCGGAAGGCATAGGGGAAATTCAGAAACGCCTTTTGGACATTGCCTTTGATGATGAGTATGTCGACTCTGCGGCGGAGATCGTGAACCGGGAAGCGATAAGAAAGTTTCAGGAGGAAAATCCGCGGTATTATCCCAACGTTTCCGGAGAACCCGAAAAAGGCATTATCTCCGAAGAAATAGGAGAAATACAGAAACGCCTTATGGATTGGGATAAATAATAATCTAACCACCAAAGTTAACACCCCGTATACAAATCGGGGTGTTATTTATGTTATACTATACGGCATGGGAAAGAGTATCGGTTCAAAAAATGAAACGCTTGGCATGATCGCCACGTTGGCTGCAAGTTTACTGTTCGGCTTCAGCTTCCTTTTCACAAAGGGCGCCGTTGACCGCGTGTCCGCATGCACGCTTTTAAGCTGGCGCTTTGTTACGGCGCTTGTTGTTATGAGCATACTTGCGCTGTGCGGAGTGATAAAGCTCAACTTCCGCGGCAAACGCTTCGGCGCGGTGCTGACAATGGCTATATTCCAGCCGGTGATATATTTTATTGGCGAAAGCGTGGGCATGCGGCTGACCACCGCAAGCGAAAGCGGCACAATAATTGCCGTAATACCCATATTCGTGCTGATATTCAGCGCGGTTTTCCTTAAAGAAAAGCCCACAAGGCTGCAAGTCACGGGCATTGTGCTCAGCATTGCGGGCGTTATATGCATAGCCCTTGTTAAGGGCTTTTCCGCTTCGCTAAACCCGCTTGGGTACGCAATGCTGTTCGTTGCCGTAATGGGGGACGTTGGCTACGCAATAGCCGCGCGCAGGGCGGATGAATTTTCAAGCTTTGAGAAAACCTATCTTATGGCGGTCGTAGGCGCGGTGGTGTTCACGGCGGGCGCGGTGACAGAGCACGCAAGCGCGGGCACATTGGCGGAATACGTTACGCTGCCGTTCCACGATACGCAGTTCCTTATCGCCGTGCTGTATTTGGCGCTGGGCTGCCAGGTGGCCGCGTTTATCATGCATACCTACGGCATTGCGCAGATAGGTGCAAACCGCTCAAGCTCATTCTCCGGCATAACCACGCTCACAAGCGTTGTCTCCGGCGTGCTGATACTGGGCGATGCATTCAGCCTGCTTCAGGGCATAGCCACCGCGCTTATATTGATAGGTACAACAATGGCGAATACACTGCCCAAAGGCGCAACAGAAATAAAAACGGAGAATCGGTAATGAAGATTTCCAGAATAGCTTTCAGAATAATAATGATATTGATAGGCGCAATCGGCGTTGCGGACACGGCTGTGCTTTCCATGTGGTCAAACATAAACCTTGGCATAATACTTCCCGCCATAATAGGCGCGCCGCTCATAATAGTGGGCATATTCTTTGAACCGTTGCGTTCGCTTACGGCGCGCGCGGTTTGGCTGAGATATGCGTTCTTCGGCGCGTATATAGCATATGCGCTGTTTATGCTAATAGTCGGCGGCATGATATACACAAGCGCGCATGACGACCCGGAAGAAGGGGCGGATGTGCTGATAGTGCTTGGCTGCGCCGTGCATGGCGAGCATGTGTCCTTAACGCTCAGCTACAGGCTGGATAGGGCGGTGGACTACCTTAACGCCAACCCGAACACGATAGCCATAGTGTCCGGCGGGCAGGGGCAGGGCGAAAGCATAAGCGAGGCCGAGGCCATGCGCCGCTACATGGTGAACAGCGGCATAGCGAACGAACGCATAATTATGGAGGATAGATCCACCAGCACGGAGGAAAACTTTGCATTTTCCCGGGAAGTAATCGATTCATTGTACCCAAACGGCGCGCGGCTCGCGTTCGTAACAACCAATTTTCATGTGCTGCGTGCGGAGCTTGTGGCAAAGAAGCAGGGAATAGTTATAGACGGCTTCGGCGCACGGGACGTATACTACACCGCGCCCAATAACTATATGCGCGAAGCAATAGCGCTGACGCTGTATAAGCTGACGGGGAAAATATAAATACTAATAACCAAACAAAAAAAGGCGCGGGAAGCTTCTCCTGCGCCTTTTATGATGCTTTGCTTTATAGCTTTATGCCGAAGTAAGATGCCAGCTTTTCACGCCGCTCCAGTATGGTATCCTTCAGCTTTGCGTGCCGCTCGGTCATTTTTGCTTCGTCCTTTCGGGCGATAAGCGCGGCGTAGCGTTCGCGTGCCTTGGCAAGTATGCTGTCCCAGTCGTGCGGGATAGTGTCGTGCGCGGCCTGCCCCATGCGGGTAAGGGCCTCGGTATCGTGCATGTATTTCAGCAGCAGTTCGCCCAGCTTTTCGCCGTCATCCGTGCAAACAAGGCCGTTCTGCCCGTGTACTATCGGCTCCGCGGGGGCCGTACCCTCTATTGCAACGCTTGGCGTGTACATTGCCGCCGCTTCGCGTATAACAAGGGAGAATGTGTCGTACTGGGAAGGGAAGGTGAACAGCGTAGCCGCCTGGTAAAGCCCATCCAGCAAATACGTGTCGCTAAGGTGGCCGGTGAACAGCACATGCTCCGCCACGTTAAGCTCTTTGGCCTTTGCCTTCACGGCTTCCTCATCCGGCCCTTGGCCTGCAAGCACAACGGTGAATTTTTCGCCGCGCTGCTTCAGGTATGCCGCCGCCTCAAGCAGGCGCAGTATGCCCTTTTTCCAGTTTATCTGCCCGACGAAAAGGAAAACCGGGTTATCCGCATCGATGTGGAATTTCTCTATTGAGGCCTGCTTATCTTCGCTCCTTACGGGGCGCATCTCCGTGCCGTTTTCGATTATTATAATGTCGCCCGTGTAGCCGTATTCGCGCAGCACCACGGCGGAGGATTCGCTTACCGTCCAAACCTCGTCGCAGCGTTCATAGAAGTCCACAACGAATTTAACGCCTATGTTGGCGATAAGCTCCGCATGGGTGGCCTTATAAAAATCATCGTAATATTTTGAATGGAATGTGCCTATCAGCGGCAGATTATATTTGGAACACAGCCTAAGCGCTTCCTGGCCGGCAAAAAACGGCGTGTGCGCATGGCAAACGTCCAGCTTTATCATTTCCATGCGGTCAAGATAATGCTTATCCAGCACCGCAAGCCCGCTTTTATATTGCGGCGAGCCTATAACGGGGGATGCTGAATAGTCTACCAGTTCAAACGGATACCCTCCGCGGTAGCCCGTGTTGTTCTGCGGGGCGATAACGTAGCATTCATCGCCGCCCTTGGCAAGGCCGTTTGCGTAGCTGTAAACCACGCGGCCCACGCCATCCACTATGGGGAGAAAGCTTTCGCTAAATTGTCCTATTCGCATAGCATACGCTCCTGAATAAAGAATATGTTATGCCTAAATTATACCTGAGGTGTGATATTGCTTCAAGTGGGCGCGACAAACCTAAACATAAATTTACATATTATCCATAAAATTGTACGGATTTGAAATAAGGCCTGATGGTCAGATGTGCAAACCCGAATTTATAAAACAAACTTTTCCTTCATTAGCGTATACAGCATTTCCCTATCATCATCAGGC
>CAVDFM010000013.1:0-17615 GCA_963608365.1 bacterium
CATTATAACACCGCGGCAGTTTTTTTCAAATCCTGCCGCAGCTATTTGCTATATACTTCACACTTTGTTCGTATTCGTTCCCGCGTTTTGGCGCTTGGTCACGGTAAAGCTGAACACCACGCGGCCCTCCTTACTTTCGGCCCATATGCGCTCGCCCATCAGCTCCATTATCTCCTTCGCTATTGCAAGGCCAAGACCCGTGCCTTCGCCGGTATGCGCCCTGTCCGCCTTATAGAACCGCTCAAACAGATGGTCTATATCCGCTTCGGCTATTTCTCCGGGGTTGGATACGCTTATGGTGTATTTATCATCGTCCTCGTCCACGCTAAGGTCAACCTCGCCCGATGTGCTGTGCTTTATGGCGTTGTCAAGCAGGGCTATGAGCACTTGCTCGCATCTGTCCGGATTGCTGTACGCTTCGTGCTCGCCTTCCGCCATGGATACGGAGAGAGTTTTGCCGTTATCCTTTGCTATTGTGCTGTATCTGTCCGCAACGTCGTATATCAAATCGTTCACGCTCATTTTGCAGCGCGCTATGGCAACCGTGCCCGATTGCAGTCGGCTCAGTTCAAGCAGGTCGTCTATCAGGCGCGAAAGGCGCATGGCCTCGTGCTGAATGTAACCATAGTATCTCAGCTTGTCCTCGTCCTTCTTTACCAGCCCGTCGCACAGCGCGTCCGACAGGCCGCGTATGGATGCGATAGGCGTTCTAAGCTCATGGGACACGTTTGCAACGTAATCCCTTCGCGTCTGCTCAAGCCGCGCGGCCTCCGTAACGTCCTGTATCATTATTATGGCGCCTTCGTTTTTGCCGTCCGTCCCAAGGGCGGATATTGTGAAGCGCAGAACAGCTTCCTTATAGCTTTGCTCCGTCCAGCGGCTCACGCCGTCGGACAGCACCTGTTCAACCATTGAATGAAGCTCTCCATACATGGGCGAATCCTCTATGCTTTCGCCCTGTGTGCAGCCCATAAGCGTTACGGACGCGGGATTGAACTGAATTATGCTTCCGCTTTCATTCACGGCTATAACGCCCTCCAGCAGCCCGTCAAGCACGCTTTTCAGCCGGTTCCGCTCAAACGTAAGCGCGCCTATCGTGCCGCTGAGCGCGCTTGAAAGTTCGTTTAAGGAGCGGCCCAACCGCGCCACTTCTCCGTCCCCTTTTTCTATCGCACGCACGGAAAAGTCCCCGTTTGTCATGGCTACGGCGGCTTCGTTCATCTTATTCAGCGGCTTTGTAAGTCCGCGTGATCCAAAGTACGCCACAGGCACCATTATAAGCGCCACCAAAAGCATTGCAAGCGGCAGCGATGAAGTAAGGTTGCCCCAGCCCGTGCTGAGCTCGTCCATAGGCTTTACCAGGAACACCGCGCCCATTATCGTGCCGTCGCTTGCGGTTATAGGTTCGCCAACCACAACGCCGGCCCTGCTGCGGCCCATCATTACCACTGCGCTGACCTCTCCGCCCGCAAGCACGCTTGCAAGATACGGCGCTATCATATTAGTGTTCGCCTCAAGCTGGTCATTCGTAACGCTGCCGAAAAGTGTGCCGTCTGCCGTGTAAAGATACGGTGCGGCGTCCCATATGCGCCTATCGTAATTGACTATGTTTTCAAAATCCTTGCGGCTCAGTATCCCTTCCATCAGGTCTGCCGCGCGGCTTGATATAAACTCAGCCCTCGGTATAAGCTCCTTCGTTTTCAGCTCGCCATAGGTTTTTATGCCCGCATAGCGAAAAACAAGCGCCGTAAGGGCGGCGCTCAATATAACCGTGAACAGCACAAGGCATACGGTTTTTATAAGCAAAGTGTGCTTCATTATCTGCTTACCTCAAACTTGTACCCAACGCCGTAAACCGTCTTTATGCTCCAGTTTACCGTTCCCTCTGCGGGCAGCTTTTGGCGTATGCGCTTTATCTGCGTATCCACCGCGCGCGTATCGCCGTAAAAATCATAGCCCCACACAAGCGAAAGTATCGTTTCACGTTCATACACCTTGCCCGGGTGCGATGCAAGCAGCTGGAATATCTCCACTTCCTTAGGCGTGAACGGCACGCGCTCGCCCTTTACGCGGACATCGTAGTTATTTATGTTTATCTCAAGGTCATCAAAACGGAGCACCTGCTGCGGATGCTCCTTTGCCATGGCAAGCCTTCTCAGCACCGCCTTTACCCTCGCCACAACTTCGCGCGCGCTGAACGGCTTAACTATGTAATCATCCGCGCCCAGCTCAAGGCCAAGTATCCTGTCTATCTCCTCGCCCTTCGCCGTAAGCATTATTATGGGCACGCGGCTTTTTTCCCTCAGCTTGCGGCATACGTCCGTGCCGGAAAGCTTGGGCATCATTATGTCCAATATTATAAGGTCGGGCTTCTCCGTTTCAAATTTTTGCAGCGCTTCTTCGCCGTCCATAGCGCTGATATGTTCAAATCCCTCGTTTTCCAAATACATGCCAAGGGTTTCGTGTATCATTATCTGGTCATCGCAAATCATTATCTTCTGCGCAGCCATATCCTTTACCTCCCCAAATAGTGCGGTGTTTATGCTTGGATTATAATAAAAAAGTCCCTCACTTTCAATACAGGTTCCCGCTTTGCCATAATTGTATTGAATTTTCGGCGCAAATGAGCTTAAAACAACCGCGCCCGCGCTGCTTTTTACGGCTGCACGGGTGCGGATCAAGTCATTTATTCGGTTTTACCTCTCAGCGGCCTATGGTAACATCCTGAACGAACAGATGCTTTACTGGCGCTTCGGCTGCGGTTTCGGCTGCCTTTGGCGCCTCAGCCTTCGGTTCTTCCTTGGGCTTGGGGTTATTGCGCTGCTCAAAGAACTTCATGGCCACCTGCGGGAACAGTGCATAGCTCAGCACGTCCTCTTCCTGGCGCATAACGTCCTTTATTTCCTCGCGGTAATTTTCAAGCTCGGGCTTGAGCAGATCCGCCGGGCGGCAGGTTATAACTTCCGCATCGCCTATGGCCTTTCTGCGGACTTCTTCGTTTACCTTGCCGGGCAGGGCGCCGTATTCGCCGCGCAGCAGAGCCTTTGATTCCTTGGAGAAGGTCTTGTACCTTCCGCCGGCAACCACGTTCAGCACGGCCTGGGAGCCGACTATCTGGCTGGTAGGCGTTACCAGCGGGGGATAACCGAAGTCCTCGCGCACGCGGGGTATCTCCGCAAGCACGTCGTAATACTTATCCTCTGCGTTCAGCTGCTTAAGCTGGCTGATAAGGTTGGAAAGCATTCCGCCGGGGACCTGATAAATAAGGGTGTTGGTATCAACGCTGAGCACCTTGGGATCAAGGAAGCCCTCGTCCTTCAGCTTCCGCGCAACGCCGCGGAAATGCTTGGCGGCAACGGCCATCTTTTCAAGATCAAGCCCGGTGTCGTACTCCGTGCCCTTCAGCGTAGCCACAAGGGACTCGGTAGCGGGCTGACTGGTGCCGTTTGCAAGGGGGCTGAGCGCGCAGTCCACTATATCCACGCCCGCCTGCACAGCCATAAGATAAGTCATGTCGCCGGTGCCGGTGGTGTTGTGCGTATGCAGATGTATAGGCACGCTTATTTCTTCCTTCATGCGCTTTATAAGCGAATATGCCTCATAGGGCAGCAGCAGGTTCGCCATGTCCTTTATGCATATCACGTCCGCGCCCATCTGCTCCAGCTCCTTAGCCACCTTAACAAAGTAATCCTCGTTATGCACGGGGCTTATGGTGTAGCTTATGGCGGGCTCGCATATTCCGCCATATTTCTTGGTATACTTTATGGCGGATTCAAGATTACGCACGTCGTTGAGCGCATCGAATATCCTTATGACATCGATGCCGTTCTCTATCGCCTTGCGGCAGAACTGCTCCACAACGTCGTCTGCATAATGCTTATAGCCCAGTATGTTCTGGCCGCGGAAAAGCATTTGAAGCTTAGTATTGGGCAGCGCCTTTTTAAGCTTCCTCAGCCTATCCCACGGATCTTCATTGAGGAAACGGAGGCATGCGTCAAACGTAGCTCCGCCCCAGCATTCCAGGGACCAATAGCCAATGCTGTCCAGCACTTCGCACGCGGGAAGCATATCTTCCGTGCGCATACGGGTGGCTGCCTGAGACTGGTGCGCGTCCCTCAATATTGTATCGGTAATATATATTTCCTTGCTCATCCGGATTCCTCCTCGATAAGTTGCTTTGTGTTATATTAGTGTACCCAATAGAGCGCAAGCAGAACGCCCGCGGCTATTGCGGAACCTATAACGCCCGCCACATTGGGGCCCATGGCATGCATCAGCAGATAGTTGCCGGGCTTTTCCTTCTGGCCGACCACCTGGGATACGCGCGCCGCCATAGGAACGGCGGAAACGCCCGCGGAACCGATAAGCGGATTGATCTTGCCGCCGGAAAGCTTGTTCATAAGCTTGGCGATCAGCACGCCGCCGGCGGTACCGAACGCAAACGCGCACACGCCCATTATCAGTATACCAATGGTCTGCCAGGTAAGGAATATGTCAGCGGTAGCGGTAGCGCCGACGGATACGCCGAGGAATATGGTAACGATATTCATCAGCTCGTTCTGCGCGGTCTTGGAAAGCCTTTCCACAACGCCGCATTCCTTGAGCAGGTTACCGAACATCAGCATGCCGATAAGCGGAGCCGCGGAGGGAACCAGCAGGGACACGAATATGGTAACAACTATGGGGAATATTATCTTTTCGGTCTTGGAAACAGGCCTGAGCTGCTCCATGGATATGCAGCGTTCCGCCTTAGTGGTCAGCGCCTTCATTATGGGCGGCTGAATCACGGGAACGAGCGCCATGTAAGAATACGCTGCAACGGCGATTGGGCCAAGCAGCTGCGGAGCAAGCCTGAGCGTTACGTATATGGCCGTCGGGCCGTCCGCACCGCCGATTATACCTATTGAGGACGCTTCCCTTACGCCGAAGTTAAATGCATCGGGGAACAGAGCGGTAAGGCCGATGGCGCCCATGAAGGCAATGAATATGCCCAGCTGAGCGGCGGCGCCCATGAACAGAGTCTTGGGGTTGGCGATGAGGGGACCGAAGTCCGTGCCCGCGCCCACGCCCATGAATATAAGGCAGGGATAAATGCCCAGCTTTATGCCAAGGTACAGATAGTCTATAAGACCTCCCTGATCGCTAAGCGCGGCCCAGTCAACATGGCCGCTGGCAAAAAGCTCGCGGTGATACATTTCCGCGCCGGGCAGATTGGTAAGCAGCATACCGAAAGCTATCGGCAACAGCAGCAACGGCTCGAATTTCTTCACGATGGCCAGATACATCAGCACCAATGATATAGCTATCATTATAAGCACCTTAGGATCGTTGGCTATCATGGAAAAGCCGGTCATTTCAACAAAACTTTGAATTGCTTCTCCCATTTTGCTCTCCTTTCAATCGGAATTGGCAAAAGCGGAAGCCGCTCAGCCTATCACCAGCAGGCAGTCGCCGGAGTTGACGGAAGCGCCCTTGGTGGTGTTTATGGCTATGACCTTGCCGGAAGCGGGGGCGAATATTTCGTTCTCCATCTTCATGGCTTCAAGTATGATAACAACGTCGTCCGCCTTCACGGTGTCGCCAACGTTTACCTTAATGTCCAGTATTGTGCCGGGCATGGGGGCTGTAACAGAGGTCTGACCGGCGGCAGGAGCCGCAGCGGGCGCGGGGGCCGCAACTGGAGCGGGAGCCGCAGCAGGGGCAGCGGGGGCGGCAGTATTGATTGCTGCTCCGGAAACTTCTTCAACTTCAACATCATAAGCTGTGCCGTTTACGTTCACTATAAACCTACGCACCATTTTATTAAATCCTCCTCAAATAAACTTAATTGGTCTTTCTTGTTCTGGTTCTGATCACATCTTTGTGATCTTGGTGATACGGAAACCCTCTACATCGCGGCCGTAATAGACGGCGATGGCGGCGGCCACGGCGGCATCGAACGCATAGCGATCGACCTCGTGCGGGTATACCGCGCCGGCAGGTGCGGCTGCCTGCATGGGAGCAGCTTTAACCGCAGCGGCAGGAACATCCGGCTTTTTCGCGTTCTTTCCGGCTATAAGTCCCATTATCTTAATGATAATGACCAGCAGGAACAGCCCGATAAACACCGTACCCATACCCAATACGAGCACAAACCACGGATTGTTGATAAGATCCATCTGCGACAGTTCTCCTTTCTAAGTGTTGATTATGATGTCCTTAAATACTTGTATACATGTATAAGCTGGCATTTGAATGAACAATGCCATCAAATACTCCCGTTTTCTCTTATTCTGCATAATGTTCTTATTTCCTGCCCGAAATGGAAATTTATTTTTTCTTTATGTTATATAAATGCCAATTTTGCCCGCGGCACCTCATAAAATTCGTCCGCGGGCAAGATAAAAAATTAACTCAATGTTAAGATAGTTCGGTTTGCTTAAGCGCGTTAAGCTCGTCATCACTCAGCGCTCTGTATTCCCCGGGCTGCATGAAGCCTATTGAGACCGCGCCTTCCTTTGTGCGCTTCAGTACCAGCGTTTGATGCCCCACGGCTTCAAGCATGCGCCTTATTTGGCGGTTACGGCCTTCATGTATGGTTATATCGAATGATGTGTTGCCGTTGTGCAGCGCATGCACCTGCGTTATCTTCGCAGGACTGGTCACCCCGTCGCCAATGTCAACACCCTGCTCAAGCCGCGCTATTTCCGCATTTGTCAGCACCCCGTCGCATACGGCATGGTATGTTTTATCCACCGTAAATTTGGGATGCGTAAGCTTATACGCAAGCTCGCCGTCGTTAGTCATAAGCAACAGGCCTTCCGAATCATAGTCAAGCCTGCCGACGCTGTACAGCCGGTACGGAACATCCTTAAAGTAATCCATTATGGTCGATCTGCCCTGCGGATCGGACGCGGTGCACATAACGCCGCGCGGCTTATAGAACGCAAAAACGACCCGTTCTTCGGCCGGGCGCAGCAGTTTACCTGCGTACTCCACCCTGTCGTTAAGCGGGTCTATCACCGTGCCTATCGACGCCACCTGCCCATTTACCTTAACAAGACCGGCGCCGATAAATTCTTCGCATTTTCTTCTGGAGGCCACTCCGGCCTCCGCCATAAACTTTTGCAGCCGCATTGCATACCCTATGCCGCCCATCCGGACAGCAGCTTTCTTAAATACTGGCCGAATTTGAGCGAAAGGCTGTCCTCCGCGGCAAGCAGCCGCGTTTCGCCAACCAGTTTGCCGTCCATAAGCACCCTTACCGCGCCAACGTCCTCCCCCTTTTCAACAGGGGCGTTAATTCCGCTTCGCGTTTCCACTTCCGTGCGTATGTCCGCGCTTTCGCCTATCCGTACAGGTATAATTATATCGTCTTTAGCCTCCGCTGCCAAGGCCGTTTTTGTGCCGCCGCTCACCCTTATCCGCGTTATGCTCTGCCCTGCGGCTATTATCTTTTCCGTGCGGAACGATGCAAAGCCGTAATCAAGCATTGCCTTAGCAACGTTGAACATATCAGGGCAGCTCAGCACCGCGCCAATCAGCGTCATTCCGTCCCGCTCGGCGGCAAACACAAGGCAGCGTCCGGCAGCCTTTGTAAAGCCGGTTTTCACGCCGCAGCCGCCTTCATATTGCCACAATATCTTATTTTTGTTCTTCATGTAGCGTATAATGCTGCCGGTGGTGGTCTTATGATACGTTGAACCCACTATTTTTCTGAAGTCCGGGTTCTTCATCGCTTCCGCCGCAATAAGCGCCAAGTCATACGCGGTTGTGTAATGCTCAGGGTCGTGCAGCCCGTTCGGCGTTACAAAATGCGTATTATGCGCGCCTATTTCTTCCGCGCGGGCGTTCATCAGCGCCGCGAATGCTTCAACGCTGCCCGCCGTGTGTATTGCCAATGCCACTGCCGCATCGTTCCCGCTCAGCAGCATCAGTCCGTACAGCATATCCTCCACGCTCACTTCCTCGCCCGCGTTAAGATACATGCTCGATCCTTCCACGCCGTATGCCTTGGGGCTGACCTTCACCGTGTCGCTAAGAGAGCAGTTTTCTATTACTATAAGCGCGGTCATTATCTTTGTAGTGCTTGCCATGGGGAGCTTTTTATGCGCTTCCTTTGCGCATATCACAGCGCCCGTGTTCTGCTCTATCAGCGCAGCCCCGCCCGCCGCCATTTCCGGCTCTTTTTCGGCATATGCGCCCGCATTAAGGCCCATAAGCGCCGCCGCGGCCAGTATCAGCGCGGCTGTTCTGCGCGCGTTCATTCAGCCGTCTCCTCTTTGCTTTCGCTGTTTGCGCTGCCTGTCATGCGCTCTATCGCGGCAATTATCTCCGGCATCATGTCTATCAGCCTTTCCGCGCCACATTTATATTGCGCCGGCAGCACGCGCGTGCGCCCGTTTTCGCTTGTCACGAATGCCATCGGTGTAAGGCACATGCCCGCCGCGGCAGTTCCTGCGAACGGGTAGCGGCCTTCGCTTGCGTCCAGCGCGTCACCTGCCCTTTTAACGGGCGTTGCCGCCTGGCCCATTATGTATTCCCCTCCGCCGGACACAAAGCCCATGCTCACCTTCGATACGGGCAGCAGCACCGTTCCGTTGCCTGTTTCAACAGGAGAGCCCACTATCGTGTTCACGTCAACCATTTGCCTTAATTGTTCCATAGTGCTCCGCATTATGTTTTCCACGGGATGCGACATATCTTGTTACCTCTTTTCCGATAATACCTATAAGCTTAGCCAAATTCAGTCCTATGATACCTTCCATATATACCCATGCCGAGCCGAACCTGAACTCCGGCGCGATATATATGCTCTCCGTCCCCCTATTTGCCAGCAGAAAGCGCACAATACGCGGCAGCAGACTGTTTGCCGCGCCGCACAGCAGCGCAGTTGCCGCCGCGTCGCCGTCTATGCCTATACTCCCGCGGATATTCAGCCCATCAAGCCATAGGTAGCGCCTTCTTTGCCGCAGCACCGCCAGCGCAATTTTTATTGTATCCTTGTCCGGTTTGGCTTTGCTGTCCTTTGCCGCGTGCTTCTTATTGCTCTCCGCAGGCCGTATCTTCAGCCGTATAAAGCCGAGTATGCTCACGCTCAGCCTTATCCTTGCCGCATTGCCGCAAAGCATAACGCTGAAGCTTAACCTTATCGGTATCAATATTGCCGCCGCTGTAAGCGCGATTATAAGTATAGCAAAAAAGCCCATATGGGCTAATATTTGCTGTTTTGCGTTATTTTATTATGCTTTGGGGTTAATCAGATGCTTTATCTTCAGTATTATCGTTTTCTTCCGCATTCTCGATTTCGCTTAACTGCGGCAATTCGCTGAGCGACCGTATGCCGAAGTGCCTGAGGAATGCGTCCGTAGTGCCGAGCAGCATAGGCCTGCCCACCACGTTTTTGCGCCCAAGTTCCCTTATCATGCCCAGCTTCATCAGCTGGCCTACGGCGTATTCGCAGCGCACGCCGCGCACTGCCTCAATATCCGCCCTTGTCACCGGCTGGCGGTATGCTATTACCGAAAGCGTTTCAAGCATGGATTGGGAGAATGATTTAGACTGCACGGGCTGCACCAGTTCTTCAACATAGCGCGTATATTCCTTGTTTGACACAAGCTGCATGGTCTCCGCCGTTATAAAAAGCTGTACGCCGCGTTTTTCCCGCTTATAAAGCTCGTCCATGCTGCGTATTATGTGCTCCATCTCTATGTCCGTCACGCCTATCGCCCGCTGAAGTTCTATTATCGGCACCGGATCGCCCGAAACGAACAATATGCACTCTATCGCGCCCATGCGCTCATCGTATTCCAATGTGTTTTCTCCCCCTCGGTCTTTGCCTATTCATCCATGTATTCGGCGTCCGCATCGTCCTCTTTCAGGTTATATGCGGTTATTGTTATCCTGCCGTAAGGCGTGGGCTGTTTAAGCAATATTTCCTGCCGCGCTATCATCTCAAGCAGCGCCATGAACGTTACTATCTTTTCAAGCTTAACGCTTGTTGCTTCAAACAGTTCTTCAAACGTTACGCTCGTGCTTTCTTTCAGCCTTGCGCGTATCTTCACAAGCTGCGTCCTTACGGTGTACTTATCCGCATCCACCTTCTTTGCTATTTCAGGGATGCTGCTTTCCGGTTCTTCGCGGTTAAGCACATCCATAAAAGCGGCGAACAGTTCCTCCGCCGTAGCCTGCTCAAGCTCATATTCCTGCGGCGGCAGGGCGAATTCCTCCGGCAGGCGCGAAAACACGCCCCGCATACCCGCGCTCAGCTCGCTCAGCTTTTCGCCGGCCTGCTTGAAAAGCTTGTATTCCTTCAGCTGGCGTACCAGCGCCTCCTCCGGGTCCTCTTCCTCCTCCGCTTCCTTGGGCGGTTTGGGCAGCAGGGAGCGCGATTTGATATACACAAGCGTTGCCGCCATTGTCAAAAACTCGCTCGCCGTATCCATATCCAGCTCGTCCAGTTCCTCCATAAGCGAAAGATACTGGTTTGTGATTTCGGATATGAATATGTCCTTTATATCCACCTTTGCCTGCTCAATAAGATGCAGCAGCAAATCAAGCGGCCCGTCAAACTCCTTTAGATGAACTTCATATGCCATCCGTTTTCCCCTTGCGCCGCGCTCAGAAAATGCTCAGTATAAGCGAGGCCAGACTCATAAGCGGCATCATCAGCCAATACACTATCGTATTGAGAAAATGCGTACGCGAATTGATTATAAGTACGGCCACGAGTATAACATAGCTGTACTTTTCAACGAAGCTGAAAAACTTATACGTCTTTGCATTCATGAAAAGGCACTGCGCCACATGATAACCGTCAAGCGGCGGAATGGGCAGCAGATTGAATACCGCAAGGCCAAAGTTTATGGTATAGCAATACTGCACCATTGTGTTGAGTATTTCGTTGCTCCACGGCAGGCATATGAGCACTATCCATATTATCATGAATACCACGCCCAGTATAAGGTTAACTATTATACCCGCAAGGGACACGATAAGCTCGTCCTTCCTGGGGGACTTAAAGTTGCGCGTGCTCACGGGCACGGGCTTGGCCCAGCCGAAGCCCAGTATCAGCAGCGACAGAAAGCCCAGCGGATCGATATGCGCAAGCGGGTTTACCGTCATGCGGCCGAGGTTCCTCGCGGTCGGGTCGCCGCGCTTATACGCCGCGTACGCATGGCCCCATTCGTGGAACGACAGCCCCACCAATATGCCCGGCAGGCTGTACAGCGCATCTATAATGTAACTCAATATGCCGTCCATTTATCCTCCTTACAGTTCGCATTCCATGTATGCTTCGCCGTATTCCATGCGTCCGGTAAAGCTGAATCCCAGCTTTTGATACATGGCAATGGCCGCTTCGTTGCCTATTTCAACGCTTATCTGCGCCTTTTCCGCACCCATGCGCTTCAGCTCCGCCATTGCAAGCTTCATGGCCGCAGTACCGAAGCCCTTATGCTGGAAGCGCTTGTCTATCATCAGCCGCCATATTTCGTATACGCCGCGGTCTTTATCCGCATTCAGCAGCGCAAAGCCCACAGCAACGCCGTTCTGCGTAACGGCATAGGGCAGCGCATTTTCAAGCGCGGCTGCCTCTGCAAGCGAAATATCGTTGCCGGCTACGAACTCCTGCTGATCCTCGTTCACGGCCAATTTAAGCACGGAGTAAACGTTTGCATCGTTTATGCGCTCAAGCTGAACATCCTCCGCCTTCAGATAAACGTCGTCCATTTCGTATCTCATGCGCTGCACGAACGATTTTGCGCCGGTTTCATCCGCATCATCCTTTGCGCTCGGCGCATTTGTAAGCATTGCCGCGCTCACGCCATACTGCGTGTTTATATACAGCGCGCTCTGCGCCTGCTCTATACCGCTGTCCGCGTAATACCATCCGTTCAGCGTTTTCAGTCCACAGGCATTCGGCGCAAGCATTATGTCCATATGCTCCTCGTCAAGTAGCTTGCCTTCAAGCAGCGCCGTTCCGAAATGCGCCAAATCATACGCGCTCACAACGCCGCCCGCTTCGCCGGCGCAAAGCTTGGGCGCGTCCACAACTATGCTCTCATCGCCCATTTTGGCCGTATATGTGACTTCCGCCGCCTTATCAAGGCCGGTATCGTTCATGCCGAGCGGCGCAAACACAAGCTCGTTAAGCGTATCCGCAAGGCACTTCCCGTATGCCCTTGCCACGGTCATGCCAAGTATACGGTAGCTGCTCCTTCTGCCTGCTGAATTTTCAGGATCATCCACCACGTCAAGCTTATTCACTATATTCAACACATCTTCATCGCTTATCCCGCCGTTGAGTGTATTCCAGGCGAGCTTGAATGTTTCCATTTCACCAAGTTTTTCCCTATGCGCCTGCTGATAAAGCTTAAAGTTCATGTCGTAATCCGCATAGTCCGGCACGGCCTTCTGCCCAAGCAGCAGTTCTTTTGCCGTAATTTCGGCAGCGTGGACATATTCCGGCACCAGTTTGTCCAGCGGAGCATCCATGTCCAGCTTGCCCTGCGCATTCAGTACCAGCGCGGCTGCCGCGGTGAACGCCATTGTTATCTCCCCCGCGGCAAAGCGGGTGTGTATCCCGTTCAGGTTCTGCTTATTCGCATCGGCCACGCCTATCGCCGTATCGTAGAGCGGTTCTTCGCCGCGCATGCAGTACAGCGCGCCGTTTATGCCCCATTGTTTGGCGATCGTATTCAGCCTGCGGCCTATGAAAAGATCCGGCTCTTCTTCCTTCTTCGGCGTAAGCGCGGGCATGCGCACAACGCCGCTTGCACCGTAGCTGAGTTCAAATTCGTCAAGCAGATCCGGTATTTCAACGTCCAGCCCCAACGCGCGCACATCCACGGCGAATTTATCCAGCGTTTCGCTTTCGCCATGCACCAAGAAAACGCACTTCGGCGCCGAGCCTATCTCCCTTACCCATTGCAGCAGTTCGCTCCTTCCGGCGTGGCCGGAGAAGCCTTCTATTCTGCGTATTGCGGCATTCACCTGTATCTGTTCGCCGAAAAGCTTAACGCTCTTTGCCCCGTCCAGCAGTATGCGGCCAAGCGTGCCGTTAGCCTGATAGCCGACGAACAATATGGTCGAATCCGGCCTGTACAGATTATGCTTAAGATGATGCCTTATCCTGCCCGCATCGCACATGCCGGAGGAGGATATTATTATGTTGCAGCCAAGCTGGAAGTTGATAAGCTTGCTTTCCTCTCCCGTTTCGGCTACCCTAAGGTTGGGCAGGTCAAACGGAGAGCCGCTCATTTTTAACATTTCCAGCGCTTCCTCGTCGTAATACTCCCGCGCGCAGCGTTCGTATATCTTGGTCGCGTTTATGCCGAGCGGGCTGTCCACAAATACCGGCACCTTTTCAAGCCCCGGCACGGCGTTTTTCATCATCAGCCGCTTTATTGTATAAAGCAGTTCCTGCGTCCTGCCCACGGCGAATGACGGAATGACTATGTTCCCGCCGCGCGCAATGCCTTCCTTCAGCACGTCCGCAAGCTGCTTTTCCTTTTCTTCTTCAGTTGTTGCGTCGTGATCCCGGTCGCCGTATGTGCCTTCCATCACAACGTAGTCCGCGCCCGCAACGCTTGCGGGGTCGCGCAAAATGGGCCTTTCATCGCGCCCGATGTCACCGGAGAATATGAACTTTGTGGTAGTGCCTTTTTCTTCCGCCCAAAGCTCTATCGCCGCGCTGCCCAAAAGATGGCCTATGTCATTGAATCTGGCCCTGAGCCCCGGCCAAACCTCCACTATGTCGCCATAGCTTACCGGTTGAAAGTATTCAAGCGTTTTCTGCGCATCCGCCGAGGTATACATCGGCTCCACCATCGGTTTGCCCGCGCGCAGATTTTTGCGGTTTTGATATTCGGCGTCCTGCTCCTGTATTTTTGCGCTGTCCGGCAGCATTATGCCCGATAACTCCGCGGTGGCCTTCGTGGTTATTATTTTGCCGTTAAAGCCACGCTTCACCAGCAGCGGCAGCAGCCCGCTGTGGTCAATATGCGCATGGGTAAGGAGCACCGCATCTATTTCCTTCGGGTCAAAAGCAAAATCGCTCGCCCCCAGTTCGCCCTTCTCGTCCGCGCCCTGGCGCATACCGCAATCGATAAGCACCTTGCCGCCATCATAGCAAAGCATATGGCATGAACCCGTAACACAGCGCGCCGCGCCGCAGAATTTAAGCTTCATAAATGCAATCCTCCTTATCCTTCAGCTTTTATATTATTGCCCTATCAGGCGTTTTTGCCGCAACAGTTCTTATACTTTTTGCCGCTGCCGCAGGGGCAGGGATCGTTCCTGCGCACGGTGTTTTCCTTAATGAAAACCTTTGATGCACGGTACTGCTTGGTTATTTCGTGGCGCTTGGCTTCGCTGAGCACCCTGTCCCATTCCTTCAGCTCGTAAAGCCAGCTTGCCTTGGCCTCGTGCATGTTGTAATAAAGCTTTTCAAAGTCTATATCCAGCGTTACAACGCTGTCGCTTTCCAGCGTATCCAAATCTATCTCGGTCTTAAGGCTCGTATTTATGCCGTCTATGAAGCCTACAAACGTGGGTTCATCCATGTTGAACGTGGGGGCAAGTTCGCTTATTTTGCCGCTGTAGACCTTTTCGTGGTCGGCAAGCAGCTTTTTATAATTCTCGGTTTCCGCCTCGAAATAATCATTCCAGAATTTCTCGCCCGCTTCCTGCGTGCGCTCGGCCTCGGCAATGTCTCTCCACTGCTGATACAGATTAGTCATCTTTTGTTTATCCTTTCTTATATGCGCAAAACATGCGCTTTTCTTATTTCTTAACGGTCTTTATGCCGTTTGAAGCCTTTTCAAGTATTTTGGAATCGAACGCAAACGTGCTTGCCTTCTTTTCCTTTGCGCCCGCAAACGCAAGTTCTATAAGCCTATCCACAAGCTGCTTGAAGCTTATTCCCATAGGTTCGAACAAATAGAATGCGAAAGAACCGGGTATAGTATTTATTTCGCAAACATAGGGGGTGTTGCTTTCGCCGTCAAGCATATAGTCTATCCTTACAACACCGCGGCAATCGAGCATGGCAAAAATTTCACGCGTGGTCTGCTGTATTTTCGCGGTGAGTTCATCGCTTATGGGAGCGGGCAGCTTCCTTGCCTGGCTCTGCATGCCCTTGCCGGCACTCGTTATATACTTTGAATCGAACGTGAGGAATTCTTCCCACGATACGGGTTCTTCGCACAGCGATGCTACGCAGTCCGCACCCATGCCAAGGCAGGCGCAGTTTATCTCCCGCGGCTTTTCAAGTCCCTTTTCTATCAATATGCGCTTATCGTACGCGCAGGCGGTGTCCATCGCCTTTATAAAGCTTTCCCTGTCCGCCGCGCGGGATATGCCTATGGACGAGCCCAAATTGGCCGGCTTCACATATACCGGATAGCCTATTTTTTCGGCCTCGGCAATTATCTTTTCCTTGTCTGCATGCCATGTATCGCGGTAGCAATATGTGCCGTCCAGTACGTTCAGGCCCATGCTTTTGAACACGGCCTTCATAACTATTTTATCCATGCCGACCGCGCTTCCAAGCACGCCGCAGCTTGAATACGGCATATCCGCAAGCTCCATCAGCCCCTGCATGGTGCCGTCCTCGCCGTTCATACCATGGAACGCCAGTATTGCGCAATCCATTGGGCAGACGAGCTTCGCCTTGGCGAAAAGACCGCCCGCGTTTGCGTAAAGCCCGCCCATCCCCGGTACGGGGGGCAGATACACCTTGGTAAGCCCCTTCATGTTTTCATCAAAGTGCTTATAGGTTTCAACGTTTTTCAGCGGTTCGCCCACAAACCATTCGCCCTTGCGCGAAACATAGACCGGAAACGCGTTGTATTTGGCCTTATCCGCGTTTTCCAATATCTGAAGTCCCGATATTATGGACACGTCATGCTCGGCCGCTCTGCTGCCGAAGAATACGCCTATATTCTGCATGCTTACTCCTCCTCTATCTTCTTGCCTTCGTTACTCGTTATAATTATCCGGCAGATCGTTTTCAAACAGCACCACGCTGCCCGCCCCGCCGTACTGCGCCAGCTTTTCCGTGGCCTCTTTAAGGCTTGCCACGCGAACAAGGTTCGCTTCGTCAAAGCCGCGCTCCAATATGCCTTCGCATATCGGGTCCGCATGGGCTTTGCCTATTATTATTGCCACGTCCGCGTTTTCCGCTATGCAGCGGCCGAATTCGCGGTTCAGCTCCGCTTCTTCCGCACCCAGTTCAACCATGCCCGGCGTGACCACCACGCGCTTTTTACCCTCGAACGAGCCAAGCACCTTCAGCGCTTCCTTTGAGCCGACCGGGTTTGAATTGAATGCATCGTCTATAACCGTTACCGCGCCCGGAATAAGCTGCAACCTGTGCTCAACGGGCCTTGCGCAGGCTATGCCCTCGGCAATTTCATCAAGCCCCATGCCAAGCTTATACGCAAGCGCCGCCGCCGCAGTAAGATTGACTATGTTATGCCGGCCGAGAAGCTGCGCCGTGCAGCTTACCTTTGCGCCGTCCTCCGCGACCAGATCAAACGTGCTGCCTTCGCTTGTTACCTTTATGTTTTCAGCCTTCATATAAAGGCCGTCGCCTTCCGTGCCGTAAAGGTAAAGCTTGCGCACGGTTGCATACTCCTTATATATCCTGCGGCAGTTTTCATCGTCCCCGTTCAGGAAGCAGCAGCCGCCTTCTTCAAGCCCGCCTATCAGCTCCGCCTTGGTATTTATTATATTGTCAAGGCTCTTGAATGTTTCAAGGTGCTGCTTGCCCACGGCTGTTATTATGCCGTACTGCGGATGCACCAGCTTGCACAGCGTTTTTATGTCGCCAACATAGCGCGCGCCCATTTCAGCAACAAAAACCTCGTTCGCGTCGCTTAAATGCTCCCTTACCGTGCGCGTAACGCCCATTGGCGTATTATAGCTGCCCGGGGTTATGAGCGTATTATACTTTCGGCTGATTATTTCGCTGAGTGCATATTTAACGCCGGTTTTGCCGTAGCTTCCCGTTACGCCTATGCGGATCAGTCCTTCATGCTCCTTGAGCATACGTTTTGCATCGTTAAGGTACCATTGCTTCACGCCTTCCTCTATGGGATAGGTGATAAGATAGCATACGAACACGAACAGCGGCAGTATAAGCCCCGGAAGGTAGCGTATTATCATGGGCGGCATATATACTATCCACACAAGGCCATATTTATCCCAAAGCAGGGGAGAAAAGAACATTGCGCTGAACAGCGTTGCCAGTATGAACTCCGCCGCAAGCAGGCGCTTTACGCGGCCAGTGTAGGCGATTGGCTTAACGTGCGGCTTTTTCTCATATGAAAAATATATCACCGCAAGCATGGCTATGTATACAATATCCGCAAGGTAATAGCATATGCGGCCGATAAGCGGATTAGTTCCACCTATAAGCACATAGCCCGCCCTCAGCGCAAGCGCCGCCGCGCCCGCGACAAAGCTCGGCACAAAGTCCGAACCGATATGCTTCATAAGCCATTTCAGGTACATTTTGCCCTGATAACTTTCAAGCTGCAATATATGCACCAGCGGAATAGACGCCGCAACAATGGCCGCCCCCATGAATACGCTGAGCGCATAACTCAGAATGCTGCTAACAAGCTCGTTTC
>CAVDFM010000013.1:17625-22834 GCA_963608365.1 bacterium
GGTAAAAGATTTCTCCTATCCTTTCAAATACGCCTTCATAACGGCGCAGAACTGCGGATATTTTTCCGCGTATGAAAAATGCCCCGCGCCTTCCAGCACAGCCAATCCCGCATTGGGCATTTTCTTTTCCATCAGCTTTGCGTATTCAAGCGGCGTCGCCGTATCCTTATCGCCCCATATAAGCAGCGTGTCGTTCTTTATGCCGCTGAGTAGCGGCGTAAGATCCTGATTGACAACGTTTACGAACGTCTTTCGCATAACGTCCGTCTTAAGCGCGCGGTAATCCGCGCTGCCGGCGTTTTTCTGCCTTTCGCTCAGCTTGAATACCCTGTCTATAAAGCCTATCCCAGCAAGCTTTTTAGCAAGCTTATAGGCCCATGTTTTTATGTGATACTTAATCGTGCGCTTGGGCCGCACACCCGCCGCGTCTATCATGATAAGTTTATCAAAAAGCGCGTTGTCCTCCGCCGCGAGCATTATTGTAACCCGCCCGCCGAAGGAATGGCACGCTACCGAACAGCCCTTTATCCCCTGCTGCTCAATAAACGCCTTTGTAAAGCGCGCATAGTCTGCAACGCCCCACGCTTCCTTTGGCTCCTCTGTACCGCCGAAGCCCGGAAACGCCAGCGATACCGCCTCGTACCCCAGCGCCGCAACGCAGTTTGCAACGGGCGCCATGGCTTGTATGCTGCTGCCCCAGCCGTGCAGTATAAGTATCGGCCTGCCTTCGCCGCGGCGTTCGTATTCGGTTTTAAGCCCCAGTACCTCGCAATACACCTTTCGCCCGTCTCCTTAGCTTATTCGCCCTTTTTCAACGCCTTATAGCGCGATGCGTAGCCTTCTTTATTTTCCTGCCGTGCGCGCGCAAATGCCATTGCGTCCGCGGGGACGTCCTTATTTATGGTTGAACCCGCCGCGGTATACGCCCCGTCGCCGACCGAGACCGGCGCTACCAAATTGGTCTGGCAGCCGAGGAACACATCGTTGCCCACGGTAGTACGATGCTTATGCACGCCGTCGTAGTTTACGAATACGCATCCGCACCCGACGTTTACCCGCGCGCCCACATCCGCATCGCCTATGTAGCTCAGGTGCGGCAGCTTGGTGCCTTCGCCGATATTTGAATTCTTCACTTCCACAAAGTCGCCTATCTTGCAGCCGTTCGCAATGTCCGTCTTGGGTCTTAAATTGACATACGGGCCTATCGTCACGCGGTCGCCCACGCGCGCTTCGTTGGCAAAAACGTAGTTCAGCACGCAGTTTTCGCCGATCACGCTGTTGTTTATGTTGCAGCCGGGCTTAAGCTCGGTATTCCTGCCTATTATCGTTTTGCCCGTCAGGGTATTATTAGGCCATATCACGGCGTTTTTGCCTATTTCAACGTCCGCACCTATATACACCGTTACGGGCTGCATAATGCTCACCCCGTTTTCAAAGTGCATATCCTTTATGCGCCGCTGCATTGCTTCTTCGGCGCGGCTGAGCGTTTTTCTGTCCACTATGGCGGCGGATGCATATTCGTCCGCCTCTATATATTCCGCGTTCATGCAGCTTATAAGCGCATCTATACCCGCCGCATTTTTCAGCACGGCCGTATCTATGCTCCATGCGAGCATCTCGCGGCCTTCACGCGTAAGCGCCGCGCATGGAGCGGTTGATGCGCTCAGCTTCTCGGCATCTTTCTTTGACACTATCTGATTCATGCAAAGCAGCACAGCCCTGTCGTATTCGGCAACGCTTTGCACAAGTTCAACAATTCCGCCGCCTATCGCCCTTGCTTCGCCGTTTGCTTGGCTTATAACATCTTCGTCGTTCGTTGCAATAAAAACGTCCTCAGCCGCGCCGTGCGCCGCCTCAAGCGCCCATTTTACGATGCTGCGGCCAGCCACAGTCACGTTCGCCATATTCTCTATGCGGGCGGCTTTGCCTGCCCCCAGTATCACCGCGCAAATATTTGCCATGTTTTTCTCTCCCTTCAGGCCGCGCAATATAGACAGCGGCCGTGAATTTCCCTCTAAGAGATTATTTTATGTTTTGCTGTGTCCGCATGTCAAGGCAAAACGATATTCCGCCACCATACAGGCATACATATTATACTATACCATCTTATTCCGCTGCTGTACATAACTTGATGTGTGCATTATGTTAATTTAGTTTGATTATGCGGCAAAAAACGTTTATAATATATTGATGCAATATCTAAAAGCGCGGAGGTTGGCTTGTTCCGTTTTGATATAATCACTAATTTGGCGATGCTTATAGGCTTCGCCGCAATACTTGGCATTGGTGTTTACCGGCGCGAAGGTTCCGTTCGCGCGGCATACTGCGTGCTTTTCTGCGTTGGTCTCGGCGCGGCATATGCGCTCAAGCTCGGCATGGCGGATCCTGCCGAAAGCATATTCATGCCGTTCCATAAGCTTTATAATTTCAGCGAGTACGGCTCCGCAGGTGTTTTGGACGATTTCTTTTCCTACGCCCTGCCCTATCTTGCGGCAGGTTTTCTTTTCATGCCCGCATTCCCGCGCTTCAGGATGTTCGGCGCGTTCACAGGCGGACTTTTAGCTTCGCTTTGTTCGCGCATATACTTTTTGCTTGAAGGCGGCGGCTTCGTAACCGACGAATACCTTTTTGCCGGCATAGGCATGGCAACTGGCTGCGCGCTTTACATTCTGGCGGCGTATATTTTCCGCAAGAGGATAGACTTTAAGGAATTTAAGCTTCCCCTGCCCAAACATTCAAGCTTTGTATGGTCGCTGACCATACTGCTGATTATATACACGGGCATTGCTTTCACCATGATATTCGGCTATAAAGAACCCTATAACGACATTACATTTGCCGCAAACGCATACGAGCTGCCGGAGGCCGTAACGCTTGACTGCCCGCTTGGCGAAAATTCCGACAAGCTGCTCATGTACGTTCCCTCCACCCAGCCCATAGAGGAGCGCCTTACGGCAGTTGCGCAAAGCGTTGGCATATACGACGCCATAACCGCCTCATCCGGCGTATACATTGCGGAAAACGAAACGGGCAGGGTCACAATGACCGAAAGCGGAAGCTGGGTATATGAAAGCTATACTGCGCCCGAAGGCGACCTGCCCACGCAGGATGAAGCCGTAAACGCCGTGTTCCGCTTCTTCTCCAGCCGCCAAATACTTTCAACGGACATCGATAAGGTTACTGACATAATAGAGCGCACGGACGATACTACCGGCACGCGCATAGGATACGACATATATCTATCCTCCAGCGTAAACGGCAGCCCGATAGTCAATTCCTGCGCAATAGTTGTTTCCGTACGCGCGGGCGAAAGCATAGTCAAAATACGCCGCTACGATTGCGACATTCAGGCCGGAGCACAGCTCAACGGAATATCCCAGCAGAGGGCGTACGAGGCCATATTGGCGGGCAAGGGCGCAAACACGCTCACCGCTCCCGCGGAATCGGTAACGGTCAACACATGCGATCTGGTATATATGCAGAATCCCACGCAGGGCTACTATCTCCCTGTTTGGGCGTTCGGCTGCACTGCCGCCAGGCAGGACGGCACAACGGAAGATTTCTTCATATACATTCAGGCAGACAAATAATAAAAAGGCAAAGCCCGGCAGGCCGTTGCGGTCACCGGGCTTATTTTTATTTCTTTTTGACAGGATAGCATATTTCGGTCACAAGCTCGTTGGGATCGTTTGTTTCATGCGGGCTGACATGATACACATCGAATGCGGGACCCGCAAACTCATAACCGTTGTCATTCACCCATTTCGCCAGCGTTGTCATAGCCTCTCCCATTCCGTCATACGCGCCCTTATGTATAGTCGTGGCAGCAGTTACCACGGGCAGAGTGCGGAAGCGCACATGCTCAGTATCAGCATATTTGCCTTTTACGGTCTTTTGAATCTCCACATCAACGTCAGTTTCCTTATATTCGCCGTTGTGGAACACCGCGCAGCAGTAGCACGGGTCGTCTGCAACCAGTTTCATGCTGTCCGTTTCCTTCATAAGGTAATGCCAAAGCATGCCTTCATCCCCGTAAGTAGGTATTATCATGCGTACGGTCGCCGCATAGCGCTCAGGGAAGGTTTTCAGCGTAACGTCGTATTTCATTATTTCGTCCTTTCTCAGCCTTTCTATGGCCGTATCCAGCAGTCTCAGGCGGTATTCCGTTTGCTCACGCTCCTCGGCAAGTTCGGCCTGCTTCTTTCGCATGCGCTCCATAAGCGCGGCCTTATCGCCGTAGTCGGCTATCATCTCACCTATTGCAGAAAGCGCGAACCCCATGTCCTTCAGCGCCTTTATTCGCCATGCGACGGCAAGCTGATCCTCGCTGTAATAGCGATAGGCTGAGTCCGGGTCTATCAGCACGGGCTTGAGCAGCCCCGCTTCATCATAATAGCGGAGCATACGGATACTGATCCATGACAGCTTGGAAAATTCTCCTATTTTTAGCATACGACACCTCCGGATCGGTCGATTTCTTGAGCTCGTTACGCATTATAATGCCTGCCACAGTGTAAGAGTCAATAGGCAATGCAATTTAATCCATCGCGTCCTCTATCATGCGCATAAGCTCGCTCGGCCTTATCCCCAACGCTTCGCTTATTCTGAAAAACGTCTCCAGCGTGGGCTTTCTTGCGCCGCGTTCTATCGCGCTCAGGTGCGTGCGCCCGATGTCCGCCAGCCCGCTCACCACTTCCTGCGAAAGTCCTTTTGACTCCCTGTAGTCTTGTATCACCCTGCCAACCAATGATGCATCCAGCAGCATAACAACATCCTCCCGGTAAAGTATTAGCAAATACTGTACGCGAAAAAACGGCGGCTTTTGACTACATATGTTGTCATTTGAACACAAATGTGTTATTATGCAACTAAGCAGAAGCATCACACAAAGGAGAAGAACTATGGCAAATAATTTGGTAGCCGCAACATGCCCCAACTGCAATTCACCCTTACAAATAAAGGAGGGGCAGGATTTTGTAAAGTGCGAATATTGCGGCACGATAAGCAGCGCACCTAAGGCGATAGAGTACCATCAGCACCAAAGCACCAACTATAATTTCAACGGCGCAAACCCCGTTGTCAATTTCAGCAACGGCCAAGACCTTGAAACGCTGGTAAAGAATGCGGATATGCATTTGAAGCTTAAAAACTACGCCGATGCAAAGACGTTCTATGAGAAAATTACTAAGGAGTATCCGCATGATTACAG
>CAVDFM010000014.1:0-640 GCA_963608365.1 bacterium
AAGCCGTCAAAGCTGAAAAGTTCGTTTCTGGTCAAAGGGTCAAACAGTACCTTGCTGTAAACATGGAAATCAGCTTCTTCGGCGATGTTGTGCATTCTTGCAAGCAATTTGCCGGTTTCTATTGCGGTATTTGAATCGACGGAATTGATTTGTCCACGCTCAAAGTTCTCAACAGTAACAATCACATCGTAGCCATTTATGGTATAGCTGCGTGCATAGCGTCCATCGGATGCATAGGTTTTCGGTGTCTCGATGCCGTGCGAATACAGCAGGGCAGCGAAGCGGCTCTGTGCTTCTATGACTTCCTGTGGAGCATCTTCTTCGTTTTTGAAGCGGAGAACCAAGGAATCAGCAGTATTATGAAGGTCAACCTTCACAATTAAACGAACCTCTCTGGATTCGGGATCATCCTCTTCATAGTGGTACCGCTCAAGCTCGGTAAATGAAAAGCTTTCTGCCGGTATTTCGTAATCATGCAGAACCCTGAGAATGTCTTCGTTTGCCACTGTAAACATAATAGCCTCCTCAAAAAACTGATTTATCTATTATCAAACCATTTAACTAATTATACCATCCTCCTGCCGCACTATTCCACAATTTTCGCTAAAAAGCACGGCGGAGATTCTACAAAAATAAGGCC
>CAVDFM010000014.1:650-7445 GCA_963608365.1 bacterium
CCGCCGTTACGCTAATATAAATGCAGTAATCATTTTATACAGGGAGGGACAAGCCATGGAAGCGAACGGAATAAGGGCAATGGCCGTGCGTATGCTGTCCGCGCGGGATGAAGGCGACTGGGCAAGGAGGGGGATAGAGGCAAGCTGCGCCTTTATAATGGCGTCCGCGGGCAGGTACGGCTGCTCCCCGTTCGCCGCGGCGGCGTGCGCGGCAATGTGGCTTGGGTCGGATGCGCCGGGGTATGCCATGGCGGCGGCAATACTGGGCGCGGCGTATGCAAAAAGCGCAATGAGCGTTTTTGCCTGCATAATGCTTGCGGGCGCGGCGATAGTGTTCGGCGTGTTCAAAGAGGCGCACGGGGAGGAAACGCCCGTCTGCGTGCGGATAATAGCGCCGCTTGTCGCACAGGCTGTGCCGCTTTGCGTTGTGTATGCAAATAACCGCTATGCGTTCATATTGGGCATGGGCGCGCTGCTTTTGACTGTGCCGCTTTCGGCTGTGCTGTGCCGCGCGTGGGGCGCATTGTGGGCATATATTCGGGGCAAACGGCTCAGGCGGGCGGAAACCGCGGCGGTAATAATGCTTGGCGCGGTGGTTGGCATATGCGCGGCGCTCGGCGGGGCGGTCGCGGCGGTAATACCGCTGCTCACGGCGCTCATGTGCGCGTTCGGCCTCTGCCGCGCGGGCAGGTTCGCAACAAGGGAACTGAGCATGACGCGGCTGAAGCTGCGCGATGCGGCGGCGGTCGCGCGGGAGCTGGCGGCATATTCGCCGCATAGCGCATATATGGGCGGAATAGGCAACGCAATGGAGCGCATGAGCATGCCGAACGGGGGCCGCAGAGCGTATTTGAGCGCGCAGGCGGGGTGCGCCGCGGCGGCAATGGCGCAAAGCCCCTCCAACGGCGACGCAATGGCCATACGCCGCGTTGGGCACGAGCTGCTGCTTATATTGAGCGACGGCATGGGTTCGGGCATTGCTGCGCACAGGGAAAGCCAATGCGCCGTGGCAATGTACGGCGAGCTTATATCCATAGGCTTTGGCGAGGAGGACGCCGTGCGCAGCATAAACGAACTGCTGTATTCAAAGAACACGGACGAGCTTTATGCAACGCTGGACGCGATAAGGATAGACCTTTCAACGGGGGAAGCGACAATACTGAAGCAGAGCGCCCCGCCCGCATTCCTTATCCATAACGGGCGCATACGCCCGCTTTATGCTGAAGCGCCGCCGCTTGGCATACTGAAGGAAACAAGCGTGGGCATAAGGAAAACGCGGCTCAATGCGGGGGATACGCTGGTGCTTATGACGGACGGGCTGAGCGATGCACTCGGCAGCGGGCTTTATGCCGCCATGCAGGACGCCGTGCTGCACGCGGAAACGCCGGAGAGCGCGGCGCGCACACTTATCTCGCGGGCGGGCGGGGTGAGCGCGCGGGACGACATGAGCGCAATAGTGGCGCGGTTTTCCTCCTGTCACAAAAATGCCCAGTTTTGATACTTTAACACTTGGCCGTTAGATGGTATACTTAGTTATGAAATAATGATGACACGGGGGATATACACCAATGGCCGGCATATGCATATTTGCGGCGTCCTCGCCCAATATTGACAATAAATATATAGCTGCGGCGGAAAGCTTCGGCAGCTGCCTTGCGGAGCACGGGTTCGATCTTATATTCGGCGGCGGGCGCACGGGGCTTATGGGCGCATGCGCGCGCGGAGTATATTCAAAGAGCGGCAGGATAGTTGGTGTTATACCCGAAAAGCTGAACCAGCCCGGCATACCGTTTGAGCATTGCAGCGAAATGATAGTCACAAAGGATATGCACGAGCGCAAGGCCACCATGGAACGGCTGAGCAGCGGCTTTGTAACGCTGCCGGGCGGGGTAGGCACGCTTGAAGAACTGATGGAGGTGCTTACGCTCAATCAGCTTGGCTATATTGACGCGCCGGTCGTAATATTCAATCAGGATGGGTTTTACGATAATCTGCTGGCCCAGTTCGATGCGCTTGCCAAGGCGGGCTTTATGCACACGGAGTGCCTGAAGCTGTTCAGCGTGGCGGCAACGCCTGAAGAGGCAATAGAAAAGCTGATAGGGTTCAGGAAGGCAAAGCTGCCGGATAAGATAAAGGAAGCGGTGAAGGGACATGAAGAACACAGCGCAGGATAATGCCGCTAACAAGGTGATAATGGTATGCGTAACGGGGCAAAGGAGCTGCGATCAGCTCATCGCCCGCGGGCTTGAGCGCGCGGGGCAGGGCAGCAGCGTGCACGTTGTGCATTGCGTGGAACCGGGCAGAAATTTTTTGAATACGCCTTTTGAATCGGACGCGATAGAGTATCTTTTTACCGCGGCGCAGATAGCGGGCGCGGAGCTTTCGCTTATCCGCAGCGAGGATGTTGAGGATGCGCTGGTGGACTTTGCAAAGGACAAGAATGCAAACATAATCGTGCTGGGCGCGGCGGGCCGCTCAAGCGGTAAGGAGCCGCTTGTGATGCGGCTGCAAAGGCGGCTGCCGGAAGTTGAGTTCGATGTTGTTGCGGCGCGAGGATAATGAATGAAAAAACACCCCCACGAAACGAAACGGAAAACCGAGCCTAAGGCCGAACCGCGGCAGGAAGCAAGGGAAACGGAAAAGCAGAGCATAGACAAGCTTGCCATAATTTGGCGCAGCGCGCGGCGGCCCATATCGGTCGTCGCGTTCGGCATACTGCTTTATGAGCTGCTGGAACATTTTCCGGCGGTAATGAAGTCCGTAAAGGGCTTTTTTGCGCTGCTTACGCCCGTATTCATTGCCATTGCGATAGCCTTTTTGGCAAATATGCCCATGCGCTTCCTTGAAAACAGGGTATTCAAAAAATGGGATAAAAAGAATCTCAGCCTAAAGCGCGGCCTTTGCCTCACGCTTGCAATGCTGTTCGTTTTCGCGGTGATAGCGGCGGTGCTGCTGCTTATAATCCCCAAGGCCGCGGAGAGCATAACAACGCTTGCCGCCGGGTTCGATGGCTATATCGCGGGGCTCACGTCTTGGGCCACGTCCGTGTGGGACAGGATAGACCTTGCTGCCGAGGCGGAGGAGATAATACGCGACTTTGGGCAGGATATACTGACATATATGAAAACCTATGTCAGCACGGCGGCGGAGGGCATACTGCGCTTTACATTCAGCGTTGTGTCTTTCGCGGTGGATCTGCTGCTGGCTATAGTTATAAGCGTATACGCGCTGTATAACAAAGAAAAGCTGATATTCCAGTTCAAAAAGCTTATCGTTGCCGTTTTCAGCGACAAGACCGCCACGAACATGCTTGACGTATGCTCCCGCGCGAACAAAACGCTGAACCAATATTTTTACGGCATGATAATAGAATGCACAATTCTCGGCGTTATGACGTTCGTAGCCATGCGGCTGTTCTCCATGCCGTATGCGCTGCTGATAAGCGTTATCGTGGGTATAACGCAGATGGTGCCCATAATCGGGCCGTGGTGCTCGGGCGCTGTGGGCGCGCTGATAATACTTGTGACCGATCCGCCCATGACCATTTGGTTCATAATAGTGCTGCTTGTTGTGCAGCAGCTGGAGGCCAATTTGGTATATCCGCGCGTGGTAGGCGGTGCTGTTGGCCTTTCGGGAATATGGGTGATGATAGCGGTAATACTCGGCAGCGGCCTTTTCGGCATAGCGGGGGTAATACTGTGCGTGCCGGTGATGGCGGTGCTGTATACGCTCGTGTCCGAATGGGTGAACCGCCGCGTGGAGCAGAAGCGCTATGCGCTCGGCATGCGGGATAAACCGCCCACGGAAGAAGAGATCCGCTCCATGACGGATTGACCTAATCAATATAAGAAATTCAATAAAATATAATAATAAAAGGCGGAGAGTGACCATGATAGACCTTACCATGCACGAAGAGCGGCTGCAGCATGCTATAGACCGCGCGAAGGAACGCAACATACTTATACCCACCTTTGCGCAGATGCAGGACCCTTCCCTCATACCGGAAAACGTTAAGAAGGCGCTGAAAAATGTCGGCCTGTGGGATATTGACCCGCTCAATCTTTTCAGAATAAGCTGGCACAATGAACCCACCATGCAGGGCGGCGGCTTCGGCGGGGTGAACTTTATCGAGCTTCCCTCCACGCTCACAGGCGTGGATGCACGCATAATAGTAATGTGCGGCAAGTGGTTCCCCACCGGCTGCCATAAGGTCGGCGCAAGCTTCGGTTGCCTTGCACCGCGTCTTGTCACCGGCCAGTTCGACCCAACGTATAATAAGGCCGTTTGGCCCTCCACGGGCAACTATTGCCGCGGCGGCGCGTATAATTCAAAGCTGCTCGGCTGCGATTCAATAGCCATACTCCCCGCGGAAATGAGCCGCGAACGCTTCGAATGGCTGTCCAATATCGCGGGCGAAGTTATAGCCACGCCCGGCTGCGAATCCAACGTTAAGGAAATATTCGACAAGACCTGGGAACTCAGGCGCACCAGGGAGGACGTTATAATATTTAACCAGTTCGAGGAAATGGGCAACGTGCTTTGGCATTATCAGGTTACAGGCCATGCCATAGCCGAAGCTTACGAAAGCATAAAGACCCCCACCAGCCGCTTCGCGGGCGCATGCTTCACCTCCGGCTCCGCGGGCACGATGAGCGCGGGCGATTACCTGAAGGAGCAGTATCCGTATTCCAAGCTTGCCGTGGGGGAGGCGCTGCAATGCCCCACGCTGCTTGAAAACGGCTTCGGCGGGCACCGCATAGAGGGCATTGGCGATAAGCACGTGCCTTGGGTGCATAACGTGCGCAATACAGACATGGTGATAGATATAGACGACGAGGACAGCCAGAATTTGCTCAGGCTCTTCAACAGCGAAGAGGGCCATAAGCATCTCAAGGAAGTGGCGGGCGTGCCCCAAGCGACCATTGAACAGCTTTCCCTGCTGGGCATAAGCGGCATAGCCAATGTGCTTTGCTGCATAAAGTTCGCCAAGTATTATGAGCTTACCGGCGACGATGTGGTTGCCACCGTTGCTACCGACAGCGCCGTTATGTACGACAGCCGCGTGAAGGAACTCAACGAGCAGCAGGGCAACTATTCCCTGCTCACCGCCGCGCGCGACTTCAGCGAGCATCTGCACGGCATCCGCACGGATAACATGGCGGAGCTGACCTATGCCGACCGCAAGCGCGTACACAATTTGAAGTACTATACTTGGGTAGAGCAGCAGGGCAAGAGCGTTGAAGAACTCAACGCGCAGTGGTATGACCATGATTACTGGACCGGCATACATGAACAGGCAAAGGATCTGGATAAGCTTATAAACGAATTCAATGCGCGTACCGGCGTGGCAGAAAAGATATAAGCCGCATAGCATTATAAACAAAGGGGACGCAGCAGCGTCCCTTTTTGCATACAAAAAGAGCGGCTTTTGAGCCGCCCTTATATATTCGGACTTTATTCGGCGTCGCGCTGAGCCATGTAGGCGATAAGATCGAGTACCTTGCAGCTGTAACCCCATTCATTGTCGTACCAGGCGATAAGCTTTACGAAAGTATCGTCCAGCATTATGCCGGCGTTTTCATCGAATATGCAGGTGTGGCTTTCGCCACGCATGTCGCTGGAAACAACCTCGTCGCGGGTGAAGGTGACTATGCCCTTCATGGTGGTGCGGCTGGCTTCCTCAACGGCGGCGCATATTTCCTGATAGGTCGTGGGGCGGCTGAGGCGCGCGGTCAGGTCAACAACGCTCACGTCGTTGGTGGGCACACGGAAGCTCATGCCGGTAAGCTTGCCCTTAAGGCTGGGCATGACCAGCGCGCAGGCCTTTGCGGCGCCGGTGGTGGAGGGGATGATGTTGTTGAAAACGCTCCTGCCGGTGCGCCAGTCGCGGCCGGCGCGGGCGTCTACGGGCTTCTGCTTGGATGTGGCGGAGTGTATTGTGGACATAAGTCCCTGCTCTATGCCGAAGTTATCGTGAACTATCTTGGTAAGGGGGGCTATGCAGTTGGTGGTGCAGCTGGCGTTGGAAACAACGTTGAACTTGGGGTCGTATTCCCAATGGTTAACGCCCATAACATAAGTAGGGGTCTCCTTATCCTTTGCGGGGGCGCTGAGCACTACCTTCTTTGCGCCGTGGGCCAGGTGGCCGGAGGCAAGCTCGGTGGTGTTGAACGCGCCGGTGGATTCAACTATGTATTCCGCGCCGCAGCTGTCCCAAGGTATCTCCTTAACATCGCTGCCGCTGAAAACGGCTATCTCGCGGCCGTTTATGCTTATGCCGTTTTCGGTTTGCTCCACGGTGCCGGGGAAACGGCCGAATACGGAATCGTATTTCATAAGATAAACCATATATTCGGGTTCAGCCTTGCGAAGATTGATGCCGCAAATTTCGAATTCCTCCGGCCTTTCTGCCGCGATGCGCAGTACGGTCCTGCCGATCCTGCCGAAACCATTGATGCCAAGCTTGATAGCCATTGCCGCGATATCCTCCGATATAAATAATTATTTTCCGGGGCTAAATTATTTCCCCAGAGCGATTATAACATAAATGCAGATTATGTCAATATAATTTAGACTTATAAAAAACGATATGCTTTTGTCCATTTTTGCAGCAACATAAAAGGCTGGCTTATGGAACAGCATAACCGTAAAAATAAATGAATATCGGCCTTGAAAAAGCGGGGCGGGCAGCATATAATAAATACAGAAAACCACCTGCCGGTGACGGTCGGTCAAAGAGAAGTTATAAGGAGTAACCGCTGCTTTGCCTTTTAGCGGTTACTTTTTTATCTCTCC
>CAVDFM010000014.1:7473-21739 GCA_963608365.1 bacterium
ACCTAAAAGAGGAATAATGTAAACAGTATTGCCCAGAATAGATTTATGTTGTACAATTACAGCAGTTAACCTAAATCTTGAAAGGCGGTAGCTAACGATGGAAGAAATGGAAAGGGATTTTGTGACCTTTACCGATGACGATGGTAACGACTTTGAACTGGACGTTATCGATTACTTTGAATACGAAGGCCAGGAGTACGCGGTGCTCATGGATCTGAGCGAGGAATGCGAGCACGGCGAAGATGAAGAGTGCGACTGCGGCCACGACGTATATATCATGAAGATAGTCGTAAACGGCGATATGGAAGAATTCGTTCCCGCCGACGAGGACAAGTTCGATGCGCTTACCGCGATAGTTGAAGAGCGCATGAGCGGCGAATGCTGCTGCGACGATGATTGCGACTGCGAAGATGAGCACGAGCATGATTGTGACTGCGGCTGCTGCCATCACGAGTAAGGCATAATTTAGCTGCAAACAAAAAGAGCATCCGTTTCGGGTGCTCTTTTGCTGTAGGTGGAGTTTAGCGGCTTTCCGCTTCCTTCATTATGGCTATGCCCGCGCTTGCGCCAAGGCGGTTCGCGCCCGCGGCTATCATTTTTATTGCGTCCGCATAGGTGCGTATGCCGCCCGCGGCCTTAACGCCCATGTCCGCGCCGACGGTGCCGCGCATCAGCTTAACGTCCGCCTCCGTTGCGCCGTGGGTGGAAAAGCCCGTGCTGGTCTTTACAAAGTCCGCGCCCGCTTCCTTCGCAGCCAGGCAGGCCGTAACCTTTTCATCGTCCGTGAGCAGGCAGCATTCTATTATTACCTTGACTATCGCCTTAGGATGCGCTGCTGCAGCAACGGCGGCAATGTCATTGCGCACATAGTCCCATTCGCCGGCCTTTGCCATGCCAACGTTTATGACCATGTCCACTTCCTCCGCGCCCGCTTCAACGGCAAGGCGGGTCTCCGCGGCCTTAGCCTCGGTCAAGCATGCGCCGAGCGGGAAGCCTACCACGCAGCATACCTTCGTATCCGTGCCGCTGAGCAGCTTTGCCGCCAGGGGAACATAGCAGGAGTTTACGCACACGGATGCGAAGCGGTATTCCTTCGCTTCCGCGCAAAGCTTGGCTATCTGCTCCGGTGTGGCGTCGGCCTTAAGCAGGGTGTGGTCAATGTATCGGTTAAGTTCCATTTTTGTTATCTCCCGTTAAAGTTTATTTCTTTCTTATAGTATCATTCGCGCGGCGTGCTGACAAGAATAAAACGCGCCGAACAGCAAAAAGCACCCGCTTGCGCAGATGCTTTTTTTATCTTCTGTATGCCTTACTTCATCAGCGGTACGAATACCAGCGAAACAATGGTCATCAGCTTTATCAGAATGTTTATGCTGGGGCCGGAGGTATCCTTGAACGGGTCGCCCACGGTGTCGCCCACAACGGCCGCCTTGTGCGCGTCGCTGCCCTTGCCGCCGAAGTTGCCGCCTTCAATGTACTTCTTGGCGTTGTCCCATGCGCCGCCGGAGTTGCTCATGAATATTGCCATAAGCACGCCCGTTACCACGCTGCCCGCGAGCAGTCCGCCCAGGGCGGCAGGCCCAAGCAGGAAGCCGACCAGTATGGGAGCCACTATGGCTATCGCGCCGGGGAGTATCATTTCCTTGAGCGCCGCAGTAGCCGCGATGGATACGCAGGTGCGGTAATCGGGCTTTTCGGTGCCCTTCAGTATGCCGGTGTGCTCCTTAAACTGGCGCCTTACCTCGCGGATCATGCTCTCCGCAGCCTTGGATACGCTGCTCATGGTGAGCGCGCTGAACAGGAACGGCAGCATGCCGCCCAGCAGCAGGCCGATTATTACGAACGGGTCAAGTATGTCTATCATCTGAAGATCGGCAGCCTGCGCATAGGATACGAACAGAGCCATTGCCGTAAGGGCTGCGGAACCGATGGCGAAGCCCTTGCCCATGGCGGCGGTGGTGTTGCCAACGCTGTCAAGGCGGTCGGTAATGTCGCGCACGCTCTCGTCAAGGCCGGCCATTTCGGCTATGCCGCCCGCGTTATCGGCTATCGGGCCGTATGCATCGACCGCAACGGTCATGCCGGCGGTGGAAAGCATGCCTACCGCAGCAAGCGCTATGCCGTAAAGACCCGCGAACTTATATGCGCCCAGTATGCCGAGGCACACAAGTATTATGGAAACGCAGGTGGAAAGCATGCCGGTGCTGAGGCCGCAGATTATGTTGGTCGCGCTGCCGGTGGTGGACTGCTCCGCAATGTTCTTTACGAAGCGGTATTTATCGGAAGTGTAGATTTCGGTGAAGAAGCCTATCGCAAGGCCAACTATAAGGCCGCAGATTATTGCAAGGCTCTTGTCTATGCCGCCGAAGCAGAAATAGCTCAGTACAACGCTGCCCACCGCGACCAGTATGGCGGAAGTGTAGCTGCCCATCTTGAGCGCCTTCATCGGATCCGCATTCTTGCCGCCGCGCACGAAGAACGTGCCGAGTACGGAAGCGATTATGCCGAGTCCGCTCAGCGCAAGGGGGTATATCGCGCCGGTAGCGCCGAAGCTGAATACGCCCAGCACTATTGCGCTTACTATACTGCCAACATAGCTTTCAAACAGGTCCGCGCCCATGCCGGCCACGTCGCCAACGTTATCGCCAACGTTATCGGCAATAACGGCGGGGTTGCGGGGGTCGTCCTCAGGGATGCCCGCTTCAACCTTACCGACAAGGTCCGCGCCTACGTCGGCAGCCTTGGTGTATATGCCGCCGCCCACGCGGGCAAACAGCGCAACGCTCGATGCGCCAAGGGAGAAGCCGGTGAGCACGTCGCTGTTCTTGGTTATAATATAAAGTATGCTTGCGCCGATAAGGCCAAGGCCCACAACGCACATGCCCATTACCGTGCCGCCGGAGAAGGCAACGCGAAGCGCCTCGTTTATGCCGCCGGTACGCGCAGCGTTAGCGGTACGCACGTTCGCGCGGGTGGCAACCTTCATGCCGAAGTAACCGGCAAGCACGCTGAACAGCGCGCCAACAAGGAACGCCGCCGCCGTGGTTATGCTGCCAAGGCCAAGCCATATTCCGGCGAAAACTATTGCGATGAATATGAGCAGCAGCTTGTATTCGCTCTTAAGAAATGCGTCCGCGCCTTCGCTTATGGCGTGGGCAATTTCGGCCATGCCGGGTTCGCCTTCGTCACGGCGGGCTATGCCGCGCGCCTTTATAAACGCGAACAGCAACGCGACCGCCGCCGCCACAGGCACGGCGTACAGAAGAATGTTCATAGGATCAGGTCCTCCCAAAGAAAATTTATTTCACGCAGGGGATTCTGCATAAAACACGACTTAAATAAAACACAAAACGATGAAACGGGGATCCGGATGGACAAAACCAATCATATGGTCGTTTCAACGGCTCGGTTTACACATAATACATAAGGGGCGCTTTTAAGTCAATAGGTTTTTGGCAAAAATAATTATATTTGAGGTAAAATTTGTGATTGAATTGACAAGGCAAATTGGGTATAATACTATCAGGCGAGGATGTTGATTTATTTACACAGTTTTTCGGCGGCTTATTTTTGTTCTTTGGCGGCGGGAAAGAATGCAATATTCTGCGCCGCTTTTTTGTATATGAAACATTGAAAGGAGCATCCTGCATGGGCGTGCAAAACGGGCGCGGACTCATCAGCCGTATAGACAAGCGCGCGGCGCTGCTCGCCGCCGCTACGATAGCCATACAGTGCGCAACGTATTGGCTGGCGCAGTTTATAATAAAAACCGCAGGGCTTTCGCTGCATTCGCCCGAAACCTGGCTGGATGCGCATATACCGTTTCTGCCGGCGTTCCTTGTGCCGTATGTGGGCTGCTTTGCGCATTGGGTGATAACGTTTTACATTGTGTACAAAACGAAGGATGGCTTCGCCCGATTATTCACCGCGGCCGTTACGGGTTACGTTATCGCATTTGCAATTTTCGTCATCTGGCCCACCACTATCACCTGCCCCGCGGAGAAGGCGACGGGAGTGTGGGGATTGATATACGGAATTATCTGCGCGGCGGATGCTCCGCTTAATCTGTTCCCAAGCGTGCATTGCTTCGTTTCGTTCCTGTGCATGATATCGACCGTGAAAAATAGCAGCGTGCCCCGTTGGTATGCATGGCTCAGCGTTGTAATGTTCATACTTGTATGCATGGCTACGGTGTTCGTGAAGCAGCATTTTATAATCGACGTTGCGGGCGGAACGGCGCTGGGCGCGCTCATGTGGGCAATGGCCGCAAACGGTAAAATAAGCGTGACAGCCGCGCGCATTTATGATAGACTGAATACGCGCAAATGATGGTGTCATTACGCAAAAAAAGAAGGGTTTTGTCCCAAAGAAGTATTGACACGGATGGGCAAAAACGAATATAATATATTCGTTAATTGAATATCGAAACGATAGAGGCGCGGAGGCTAAGGTAACCATGCGAATGTTAAGGGCGGGAGGCCCGAAGACGCAGGCGAATGTGACTTCCGCCGAAAGCACGGCTGTCCATCCCGGCGCCATGCTTGGGCGCAGCGGCCAGCGCGCTGCGACTGTCATCTTATTTATTGGATGAAGAGCTATCGATGCGGCATTTGCCGTGTCGATAGTTTTTGCTTTTCTATGATATCAGAAGATGGTGCGCTATCCGCCCGTATGCGCGGCTGGGTGCGCCCCGCAAACGCATAAACGGAACGATATAAAACAGAATAACGATTTTAAGGCTTTACCATAGAAAATTACTATAACAACAGGAGGAACTAACTATGGCTATCAAATCGACTATCAGGCTCAGGATGGGTGCTGAGGATGCACATTACGGCGGAAATCTCGTAGACGGAGCGCACATGCTGCATCTGTTCGGCGACGTTGCGACCGAACTGCTTATCCGTTACGACGGCGACGAGGGTCTGTTCTGCGCGTATGACAAGGTGGAGTTCCTTGCCCCCGTATACGCCGGCGACTACATTGAGGCTGTTGGCGAAATAGAGCGCGTAGGCAACACCAGCCGCACCATGACCTTCGAAGCCCGCAAGGTCATCCGCTCCCGTACCGACATCAGCGCGTCCGCTGCCGAGTTCCTTGAGGAACCCATCGTTGTATGCCGCGCGCACGGCACCTGCGTCACCCCCAAGGACTGCCAGCGCATAGAGCATAAATAAGCCATAGGCTTGTTTTACAAGGCAAATTATTAAGCGATAATCAGGAAAGGAGATACTGATGGAGAAGCTTATAATCACCGCCGCCATCTGCGGCGCAGAAGTTACCAAGAAGCAGAATCCCAACGTTCCTTATACCATAGAGGAAATGGTTCGCGAAGCTAAGAGCGCCTACAACGCCGGCGCTGCCATAATCCACGTGCATGTGCGCGAGGACGACGGCACCCCCACCCAGGACAGGGAACGTTTCCGCGTAGTTATGGACGCCATCCGCGCCGAACTGCCCGACGTTATAATGATCCCCTCCACCGGCGGCGCCACCGGCATGAAGCCCGAGGAGCGTCTGCAGCCCACCGAGCTGTTCCCCGAAATGGCAACGCTTGACTGCGGCACCTGCAACTTCGGCGACGAAATATTCGATAACACCATGCCCACCATGCGTGCCTTCGGTAAGCGCATGATCGAAAACGGCATAAAGCCCGAATACGAGTGCTTCGAAATGGGCCATCTGGACACCATTCTGACCATGGCCAAGAAGGGCGAAGTTCCCGGCGCACCCATGCAGTTCAACTTCGTGCTGGGCGTACCCGGCTGCACCCCCGCCACCGTGCAGAACCTTGCATGGCTGGTAAACGGCATACCCGCAGGCTCCACCTGGACCGCCACCGGCGTAGGCCGCAACGCTTTCACCCTTGCCGCGCCCACTATCGTTATGGGCGGCAACGTGCGCGTAGGCTTTGAGGACAATCTGTACCTGAGCCGCGGCGTGCTTGCAAAGAGCAACGGCGAACTGGTGGAGAAGGTAGTCCGCCTGGCCAACGAACTGGGCCGCGGCATCGCTTCCCCCGCGGAGGCCAGGGAGATCCTTTCCCTCAAGCCCCTTAAGTAATTAAATAAGATCCCGCTTCGGGGTCAATAATACCAACAATATATATCAGGAGGAAAAACTACAATGGCAATGAAAGGCAACAAGTACGGTATCCATCGCGTGATCGAGCCCCAGGGCGTTCTGACCCAGGCGGCTTACAAAATCGACAACGACATGACTAAGCTCTATTCCAACGAGATCATGTGCGACGTCATCTCCCTGAACATCGACTCCGCTTCCTTCACCCAGATCGCTGAAGCCTGCGGCGGCGACGAGAAGAAGATCGGCGAAATGATCCTTGGCATAGTTGCCGAGCGCGGCAAGCAGCAGAACCCCGTAACCGGTTCCGGCGGCATGTTCATCGGTAAGGTCTGCTACATCGGCGAAGACCTCAAGGACCGCGACCTGAAGGTCGGCGACAAGATCGCTTCCCTGGTCTCCCTGTCCATGACCCCGCTGCGCATCGACAAGATCAAGGCCATCCATAAGGACATCGACCGCGTTGACATCGAAGGTAAGGCCATACTGTTCGAGAGCGGCATCTATGCCAAGCTTCCCGATGACATGAGCGAACCTCTCGCCCTGGCAGCCCTCGACGTGGCCGGCGCTCCCGCCCAGGCCCGCAAGCTCCCCAAGGAAGGCGACAGCGTCCTGATCCTTGGCGCCAACGGCAAGTCCGGTGTTCTTTGCGGCTATGAAGCCATGAAGAAGGTCGGCCCGAACGGCAACGTAGTCGGCGTAGTCCGCAACCCCAAGCAGGTCGATGCTCTGATGGAGCTTGGCGTATACCACAAGGTCATCGTCGCCTCCGCTACCGAGCCCGTCGCAGTGCTTGACGCTGCGCTGGCCGCCAACGGTGGTAAGGAATACGACCTGTCCATCTGCTGCGTAAACATCGAAAACTGCGAGATGAGCGCCATACTGCCCGTCCGTGACGACGGTCTGGTATACTTCTTCTCCATGGCCACCAGCTTCACCAAGGCCGCTCTGGGCGCCGAGGGCGTAGGCAAGGACGTCACCATGATCGTCGGCAACGGCTACACCAAGAACCATGCCGAAATCACCCTGAACGTGCTGCGCGAGAACCCCAAGCTCCGCAAGCTGTTCGACGAGAAGTATTGCTAATAACAGCATAGTTTAATGCAAAAAGGGCCTGCGGATGTCCGTAGGCCCCTCGTAGCATAAACGAGCTACTACCTTATATTAACAAAATAAACAGTAAAGGAGAACCCAAATGAGGAAAAGCAGGGAAAACGGCCTGTTCCTGAACGTGCCCGATGAACAGTGGAACGATTGGAAATGGCAGGTAGAGAACCGCATAGAAACTCTTGAGGACCTTAAGAAATACATCACCCTTACCGAAGAAGAAGAAGAAGGCATAAAGGCTACGCTGGGCAGGCTGCGCATGGCCATCACCCCGTATTACCTTTCCCTTATCGATCTTAACGATCCCTACGATCCCATCCGTAAGCAGGCCATACCTACCGAGCATGAACTTGAGTTCGCTCCCTATGAAGATGCCGATCCTCTGCACGAGGATATCGACTCCCCCTGCCCGGGCCTGACCCACAGGTATCCCGACCGCGTGCTGCTGCTCATCACTGACCAGTGCAGCATGTACTGCCGTCACTGCACGCGCCGTCGTTTCGCCGGCCAGCATGACTGCGAAGTGGCCAAGAGCCAGATCGATACCTGCATCGACTATGTACGCCATCATCCCGAAGTGCGCGACGTTCTGCTCAGCGGCGGCGACTGCCTGATGGTAAGCGACGAAATGCTCGATTACATCATCGGCGAACTGCGCAAGATACCTCATGTTGAGATAGTGCGCCTCGGCTCCCGTACCCCCGTTGTTATGCCGCAGAGGATCACCCCGCATCTTTGCGAGGTACTCAGCAAGTATCATCCCGTGTGGCTCAACACCCACTTCAACCATCCCAACGAAATCACCGAAGAATCCGCCAAGGCCTGCGCCATGCTGGCTAACGCCGGTATCCCCCTCGGTAACCAGAGCGTTCTGCTCGCCGGCGTAAACGACTGCGTGCATGTAATGAAGAAGCTGGTCAACGAGCTTGTTCGCATCCGCGTCCGTCCTTACTACATTTACGCCTGCGACCCGTCCCTAGGCCTGAGCCACTTCCGTACCCCCGTTTCCAAGGGTATCGAAATAATGGAAGCCCTGCGCGGCCATACCAGCGGCTACTGCATCCCCACCTTCGTGGTAGACGCACCCGGCGGCGGCGGCAAGACCCCCGTTATGCCCACCTATGTGATAAGCCAGACCCCGCGCAAGGTAATACTGCGCAACTTTGAAGGCGTTATCACCACCTATACCGAGCCCGAGGTTTACAAGAACGAGTGCCATTGCGACGTTTGCGAAGGCAAGCGCAAGGCTGCCCCGCTGACCGGTGTTGCCGGCCTTGCACAGGGCGTTGAGCAGAAGTATCTTGAACCCACCAAGCTGCTCCGTAAGGATCGTTACGCCGACAGGCAGAAGAACGAAAACAAATAATCAAACTTGACCCATTGCTTTGCGGGAGGGCAGCCCCCTTCCGCACGGCATTGACTTATCGGGAGGTAATAAATGCAGAGCAAACTCAATTTGAATGGCGAATTGGTCGATAGAGCCCGCCAATCCGCGGCACGCATAGCCAAGGATACGCAGGAATTTATCGATCAGCATACCACGGTCACCGTGGAGCGCGCGGTTTGCCGCCTGCTGGGTATAGACGGCGTGAACGAGATGGACGTTCCCATGCCCAACGTGGTGGTGGACCATCTTATGGCCAATTCCATACTGCCCGTAGGCGCGGCATGGTACATTGGCAACGCAATGGTAGAAACAGGGCTTGACCCGCAGGGCGTTGCGGAAGCAATAGACCGCGGCGAGCTTGATATGAGCAAGCTGCCCGCCCATAGCGACGCCGATATACGCGCGGCCATAAACCCCGTTGTGGAAAAGACCATTACTCGTATAAACGAAAACGTAAGGAACCGCAACGAGTATCTGAACTGCTTCGGCGACAAGGAAGGCCCCTACCTTTATATCATAGTCGCCACCGGCAATATATATGAAGATATAACCCAGGCTAAGGCCGCCGCCAAGCAGGGCGCGGACATAATAGCCGTTATTCGTACCACCGGACAAAGCCTGCTGGACTACGTGCCCTACGGCGCGACCACCGAAGGCTTCGGCGGCACCTACGCCACCCAGGAGAATTTCCGCCTGATGCGCGCCGCGCTTGACGAAGTGGGCGAAGAACAGCATCGCTACATCCGCCTTTGTAACTACTGCTCCGGTCTGTGCATGCCTGAAATAGCCGCCATGGGCGCGCTTGAAAGGCTGGACGTTATGCTTAACGATGCACTCTACGGCATACTGTTCCGCGATATAAACATGCAGCGCACCATAGTTGACCAGTACTTCTCCCGCGTTATAAACGGCTATGCCGGCGTTATAATCAACACGGGCGAAGATAACTACCTGACCACTGACGACGCTATCGTTGCCGCGCACACCGTGCTCGCGTCCCAGTTCATAAACGAAGCTTTCGCAAGGGAAGCCGGCATGAGGGAAGAGCAGATGGGCCTTGGCCATGCGTTTGAAATGGATCCCTCCGTGGAAGATACCTTCCTGCTTGAACTTGCCCAGGCGCAGATGGCGCGCGAAATATTCCCCAATGCGCCCCTTAAATACATGCCGCCTACCAAGTTCATGACCGGTAACATTTTCCGCGGCCATATACAGGATGCGCTCTTCAACATGGTCACCATACTGACCGGCCAGAAGCTGCACCTTCTCGGTATGCTTACCGAGGCCATACATACCCCCTTCATGAGCGACCGCGCCCTTTCCATTGAAAATGCGCAGTATATTTTCCGCACCATGAAGGATCTGGGCGACGAGCTGACCTATAAAGAGGGCGGCATAATCCAGACCCGCGCCAACGAAGTGCTGACCAAGGCTGCCGATCTTCTTGTTGAAATAGAAAAGCTTGGCCTGTTCACCACCATCGAAAAGGGCATATTTGCCGACGTAAAGCGTCCTAAGGACGGCGGCAAGGGCCTTGCGGGCGTTGTGGTAAAGGACGACAGGTACTTCAATCCCTTTATTGAGGTAATGAAAGGCAAGGTGGCAGAATGAGCAGCGGACTATATAATACCCATAAAATAGACTTCGATACCACGCTGGACCTTACCAAGCTGAAGCCCTATGGCGACACGATGAACGACGGTAAGGTGCAGACCAGCTTCACCCTGCCCATCAAGGATGATGAGCGCGGTGAAGAAGCTGCCCGCCAGATAGCCAAGAAGATGGGACTTGAAGAACCCAACGTGGCATGGCATATGCCGCTGGACAAGGAGTTCACGTTCTATGTTGTCTACGGCAGCTGCGTACACACCATAAACTATGAAGATATCCATGTTATAACCGTTGAATCCGACGTGATGAGCATGGAAGAGACCAACGAATATATCCGCGAGCATATTGGCCGCAAGGTTGTGATGGTCGGCGCATCTACTGGTACCGACGCGCACACCGTTGGCATAGACGCTATAATGAACCGCAAGGGCTTCGCAGGCCACTACGGACTTGAGCGCTATGAAATGATAGAGGCTTATAACCTGGGTTCCCAGGTTCCCAATGAAGACTTCATAAAGAAGGCATTGGAGCTGAAGGCTGACGTGCTGCTGGTCTCCCAGACTGTTACCCAGAAGGATGTTCATATCCAGAACCTGACCAACCTGATAGAGCTGCTTGAGGCGGAAGGCCTGCGCGACAAGTTCGTTGTCTGCTGCGGCGGTCCGCGTATAACTCATGAGCTTGCCAAGGAGCTGGGCTTCGATGCGGGCTTCGGCGCGGGCAAGTATGCCGACGACGTCGCCAGCTTCGCCGTTACAGAAATGGTCAAGCGCGGGATGGGCAAATAAGAATGGAATTTGTAAAGCTTGAAAAGCGCGGCCATATCGCGCTGCTTAAACTGAACCGCCCCCAGGCACTCAACGCGCTGAATACCGCCATGCTCAATGAAATAGAAATGGCGGCGGCAAAGGTTGAACGGGACCCGGAAGTGCGGGTGCTGATAATCAGCGGCGAAGGCAAGTCCTTCGGCGCGGGCGCGGACATAGGGGAAATGGTCGGCTTGAGCCGGGCGGAGGCCAAGGCCTTTGCCGACGCGGGACACCGCGCCTTCAAGCGTATAGATGATCTGTATATACCTGTTATAGCTGCTATCCATGGATACGCCCTGGGCGGCGGGCTGGAGCTTGCACTGTGCTGCGACATAAGGCTTTGCTCCGAAACTGCCAAGTTCGGTCAACCTGAAGTTGGACTTGGTATCACCCCTGGTTTCGGAGGGACACAAAGGCTTCCGCGCGTGGTGGGAACATCCAATGCCATGACGCTTACGCTTACGGGGAAACCCGTGGGCGCTGAGGACGCGCTCAGGATGCGGCTGGTGAACAGGGTATATCCGGACGCGGAGCTTATGGACGGCGCAATGGAAATGGCCGAGACCATTGCCAACAACGCGCCGCTTGCCGTGCATTACTGCAAGGTAGCCATGAGCCGCAGGGTGGATAGATTCCTTGAAAATGACCTTGATTACGAAGCGCAGGTATTCGGCGAATGCTTCGAGACCGAGGATCAGCACAACGCCATGACCGCCTTCCTTGCAAAGCGACCAAAGGCGAAGTTCAAAGGAGAATGACGAACGATGATGGATGAAAGGATCGCCGTAATAGGCGCAGGTACGATGGGACTGGACATAGCGACGGCGTTCGCGACCGCGGGCGCAGCCGTTATAGTACGGGACATCAACAACAATATCATTTCCGCCGCGAAGGCAAGGCTTGAAGCTTCCCTTGAAAAAAGGGTGGCCAAGGGCAAAATGAGCGGCGAGGAGCGCAGCGCGATACTTTCGCGCATGAGCTTCACCACCGAGTTGGGAGACTGTAAGGATGCCGATCTGGTGGTTGAGGCGGCTGTTGAGCGCGCGGACATAAAGAAGCAGATATTCGCCCAGCTGGACGATATTTGCCGTGCCGACGCGATACTTGCCAGCAACACAAGCTCCATATCCATAACCGACATCGCCTCCGCTACCAAGCATCCCGAGCGGGTGGTGGGTATGCATTTCTTCAACCCTGCAACCGTTATGAAGCTTACGGAGCTGATAAGGGGCGTGTTCACAAGCGACGAAGTGTACGCCAAAACGCGCGCTTTGGCAGAGGCGGCGGGAAAAACCCCCGTTGAAGTGAACGAATGCCCCGGCTTCGTGGTGAACAGGCTGCTGATACCCATGATAAACGAAGCTATCGGCCTTTGGGCCGAAGGCATAGCGAGCAAAGAGGATATTGATACGGCCATGAAGCTTGGCTGCAACCATCCCATGGGCCCGCTTGCGCTTGCGGATATGATTGGGCTTGACGTGTGCCTGTTCATAATGGATACGCTTTATACCGAAACGTGCGACAGTAAGTACAGGGCGCATACAAGGCTGAGGCAGCTTGTGCGCGCGGGGCTTATGGGCCGCAAAACGGGACGCGGGATATACGATTATACAAAATAGTTTCTTTATTATATACTTAAAAAGGAGAGAAAGATGGATTTCAACCTGTCACAGGAGCATCTGATGCTTCGGGATTTGTACCGCAAGTTCGCTGAAAACGAAGTGAAGCCCCTTGCGGAAGAGGTAGACGAGGAAGAACGCTTCCCGATGGAAACCGTTAAGAAGCTTGCTCGCTACGGTTTCATGGGCATTCCGTTCCCCACCAAGTACGGCGGAGCCGGCGGAGACGTTCTGGCTTACGCAATGGCTGTTGAGGAACTGAGCAAATGCTGCGCCACCACCGGCGTTATAGTTTCCGCGCATACCTCGCTGTGCTGTGCTCCGATATTTGAAAACGGTACTGAGGAGCAGAAGATGAAATATCTGCCCGCCCTGCTCAGCGGCGAGAAGATAGGTGCGTTTGGCCTTACCGAACCCGGCGCCGGTACAGACGCCGCCGGTCAGCAGACCACCGCGGTGCTTGAGGGCGACCACTACGTGCTCAACGGCACCAAGATATTCATAACCAATGCCGGCTACGCAAGCGTTTATATCATATTCGCCATGACCGATAAGTCCGCCGGCACCAAGGGCATTTCCGCCTTTATAGTAGAAAAAGACTTCCCCGGTTTCTCCGTTGGTAAGAAGGAGAAGAAGATGGGTATCCGCGGCAGCGCCACCTGCGAACTGATAATGGAAAACTGCATCGTTCCCAAGGAAAACCTGCTGGGTAAAGAAGGCAAGGGCTTTGCCATAGCCATGAAGACGCTCGACGGCGGCCGTATTGGTATCGCCAGCCAGGCGCTGGGCATCGGCGAAGGCGCCGTGGAAGAAACCATAAAGTATGTGCAGGAGCGCAAGCAGTTCGGTAAGCGTCTTTCCCAGATGCAGAACACTCAGTTCCAGCTTGCCGATATGCATACCCGCATGAAGGCCGCGCAGTTCCTGGTATATTCCGCCGCGTGCAAGAAGCAGGCCTATGTTGAGGCCGAAATGGCGGGCAAGAAGGGCGAAAGCTACTCTGCCGACGCCGCAATGGCCAAGCTGTTCGCAGCCGAAGCCGCCAGCGACGTTACCCGCAGGGCCGTTCAGCTTTACGGCGGATACGGCTACACCCGTGAATATCCCGTGGAGCGCATGATGCGCGACGCGAAGATAACCGAGATATACGAAGGCACCAGCGAAGTCCAGCGCATGGTCATCGCGTCCAACCTGGGTGTGAAGTAAGGAGGCAGACATGAAAGTTATAGTATGTGTAAAACAGGTTCCCGATACTTCCGGTAAGGTTGCCGTCAATCCGGACGGCACGCTGAATCGTGCCTCCATGCAGACCATAACCAACCCGGACGACATGAACGCCGTTGAAGCCGCCCTCAAGCTGAAGGACGAGACCGGCTGCAAGGTAGTTGTTGTTTCCATGGGTCCCCCGCCGGCAATGGGCATGCTGCGTGAGCTGCTGGCCATGGGCGCGGATGAAGGCGTGCTGATAAGCGGCCGTGAATTCGGCGGCAGCGACACCTACGCCACCAGCCAGATAATCGCCGCCGGTATCAACCATATCGGCATTGAGAAGGACGACATAGTAATGTGCGGCCGCCAGGCTATCGATGGCGACACCGCGCAGGTTGGCCCCCAGATTGCTGAAAAGCTGCATCTGCCCCAGGTCACCTATG
>CAVDFM010000015.1:0-19369 GCA_963608365.1 bacterium
GGCAAGGGTTGCCGCGTGTGCAAAGGCACGGGCTGGCTTGAAATACTGGGCTGCGGCGTTACCAACCCGCATGAACTTGAAAATTGCGGTCTTGATCCGCACGAGTGGAGCGCATTCGCCTTTGGCATAGGTGTGGATAGGGTGACCAGCCTTAAATACGGCATAAACGACATACGCCTTGAGTACGAAAACGACGCCCGCTTCCTGGGGCAGTTCTAAGGAGGTAAAGAAACATGAAACTTCCGCTTAGTTGGTTGAAGGATTACGTTGAATGGAACGTAACGCCCGATGAATTTGTTGAAAAACTGATGTGGCGCGGCTTTGAGTGCGCGGGTTACGAAGGCGAGATGGACGGCATTACCAATGTTGTCGTCGGCAAAATAGTTGCCCTGCGCAAACATGAGGATTCCGACCACCTTCAGATATGCACCATAGACGTTGGCGCGGAGGAACCGCTTTGCATAGTTACCGGCGCGACCAATGTTTTTGAAGGGGCGCTGGTGCCGGTTGCAATGGACGGCGCGCATCTTACCGAAGGCATAGTTATTAAGCCCACCGTTATGCGCGGCGTGAAGAGCTACGGCATGCTTTGCTCCGGCCATGAGCTTGGCCTTACCGAGGCGGACTATCCCGGTGCCGAGTTCAACGGCATAATGATACTGCACGAGGATCATCCCCTTGGGCAGAGCATACAGGAAGCCGTAGGCATGGACGACATAGTGTTTGATATAGAGCTTACGCCTAACCGCGCGGACTGCCAAAGCATAATAGGCATGTGCCGCGAAGCGGCGGCGGCGCTGGGCCAGAAGTTCAAGGAGCCTACCATTCGCCATATCGAGGGAGAGGGCGACATACATGATTATGCGTCCGTAACGGTTGAAAATACCGAACTTTGCCCCCGCTATACCGCGCGCGTTGTAACGGATCTTAATATTGAACCTTCCCCCGCATGGATGCAGAAGCGTCTGCGCGCGGTCGGTATGAGGCCTATAAACAACATAGTTGACATAACCAACTATGTGCTCGTTGAATACGGTCATCCTATGCACGCATTTGACCTTGCCTGCGTAAAGGACGGCAACATCGTCGTGCGCAACGCATACGAAAACGAGATAGTGACCACGCTGGACGGCAAAGAGCGCGCCGTAACGCCGGACATGCTGCTGATTGCCGATCCTGAAAAGGGCGTCGGCATAGCGGGCGTTATGGGCGGACTGAACAGCGAAATAACTGCGGACACCAAGGCTACGTTGTTTGAAGCCGCTGCGTTCAAGGGCAGCAGCATCCGCGCGACAACAAGGAAGCTGCACCATGTTACCGACGCGGCAGCACGCTTCATAAAGGGCGTTGAAGCCGTGAACGCAATGCTTGCGGAGGAAAGGGCGATAGAGCTTGTGGACGAGCTGCACGCGGGCAAGGTGATAGGCGGCACGATAGACATTTGCAATGCGGACATAAGCGAACATACCGTATATACCGACATTGCGCACATAAACCGCATACTGCATACCGAAATCGCCGGCGAAGACATGGCGAAAATGCTCGCAACCATCAATATAGACGCTAAGGTAGCGGGCGATAAGCTTGAGGTACGCATTCCCCATTTCCGTACAGATATAGAGGACGGCCTTGAGGCCGACTGGGATATTGCGGAAGAAGTGGCTCGTCTTTACGGATATTATAACATTAAGCCTTCCCTTATGTACGGCGATATGTTCGCGGGCAAGCTTGGCGCGGACTATGTGTTTGAGGACAAGGTGAAGGACGAAATGGCGGCGCAGGGCTGCTACGAAATGTATAATTATAACTTTACCGGCCCCGCCGCGCTCGATGCTCTGCTGCTTGGTAAGGACAGCGAAAAACGCCAGTGCGTGAAGATACTGAACCCCTTCGGCGAGGATCAGAGCCTTATGCGCACAACGCTCATAATGGGCATGCTCGATTCGCTCAAGCGTAATCAGGGCCGCAAGACCGGACACGACAGGTTCTTTGAAGTGGGCAACGTGCATTTTGACAATAACGACAGCCTGCCCGAAGAAAGAAAGATGCTCGGACTGCTGTTCAGCGGTGAAAATGAAAGCTACTTCACGCTAAAGGGCGCTGTGGAACAGCTGCTTGAAAAGTTCGATCTGTTCGGCAAGGCTGAGTTTGCCGCAGGCGGCAGCGAATTCTATCAGCCCGGCAGAAAAGCCGTAATGAGCATCGGCAAGGAGCAGATAGGCGAGCTTGGCGCGGTGCATCCCAACGTGCTTAAAAATTGGGGCATAGACGGCCGCGTATACTTTGCGGAAATAGATATGAATAAGCTTTTTGCCCACACCGGAGCAAAGCGTACATATAAGCCCATATCCAAGTTCCCCAAGGTTGCGCGCGATCTGGCCATAGTTGTGGACAATAAGGTGACCGCGGCGGAGGTAAGCCGCGTTATATCCCAGACCAAGCTGAAGGTGATACTGGACGACGTGGAACTGTTCGACGTATACCGCGGCATAGGCATTCCGGAAGGCAAGAAGAGCATGGCTTATTCCTTCACGCTCAGGAGCGAGGACCATACCCTTGTTGATGAAGAGATACAGGCGGCGGTGGGCAGCATAATACGCGCCCTTGAAACAAGGCTGAAAGCGGAACTGCGCAGCTGAGCTGCTGAAAAAACATAGACGATATCGCTATCGGGGGCCTGAAAGCATCAGGCTCCCGATTTTTGTTTGCGCCGTACTTTCAAAATGTTACAGAAATATGGTATAATAATTCCTATCATAAGGAAGAGGTAAAACAATGGATCTATCAGTTCTAAACGATAGGCAGCGCGAGGCCGTGGAGTGCCTTGAAGGGCCGCTGCTTGTGCTTGCCGGGGCAGGATCGGGCAAAACCAAGGTTTTAACATATCGTATAGCAAATTTGGTTGAGCATGGCGTGAAGCCGTGGAACATACTGGCGCTGACGTTTACCAACAAGGCCGCGCAGGAGATGCGCGAGCGTGCGTCCGCGCTTATAGGCAGCGATGCAGATGAAGCGTGGGTCACCACGTTCCATTCCTGCTGCGTAAGAATACTCAGAATAGACTGCGACAAGATAGGCTACGAGCGCAGCTTCACCATATATGACGACGCGGACCAGCTTAAGATAATAGGCGACATACTGAAGAACATGGGCATAAGCGATAAGGCTGCACCCAAGCGCGTCATTAAGGAAAATATATCAAACGCCAAAAATAAGTCGCTGGACGTTAAACGCTATATTCAGGAAAATTACAGCGACGACGGCATAACCGAAAAGGTGTTTGAGCAGTATCAGCGCCGCCTTATGGCCGCAAACGCGTTCGATTTTGACGATTTGCTCGTGAAAACGATAGAGCTTTTTGAACAATGCCCAGAGGTGCTTGAAAAATACCAGAACCGCTTTAAGTATGTTCTTGTGGACGAATATCAGGATACCAACATGCCGCAGTACAGGTTTGTTGAAATGCTGTGCAGAAAACATGGCAACCTTTGCGTTGTGGGCGACGATGACCAGAGCATATACGGATGGCGCGGCGCGGATATAAAGAATATACTCAGCTTTGAAAAGGACTTTGAAGGCGCAAAGGTAGTGCGGCTGGAGCAGAACTACCGCTCCACCAAATATATACTGGATGCGGCAAACGCCGTTATAAGCCACAACTCCGGCAGAAAGCCCAAAACGCTTTGGACGGCGCAGGAAGGCGGGGACCCGATAGAACGCTACAGCGCCGATAACGAGCGCGACGAGGCCGCGTTTATAGCGCGAAAGATACTTCAGGGCGTGCAGCAGGGCGCAAGCTACGGCGATTTTGCCATTCTGTACCGTACCAATGCGCAGAGCCGCGTGATAGAAAGCACGCTTGTGAATTACGGCATACCGCATAAGGTTTTCGGCGGCGTAAGGTTCTATCAGCGCAAGGAGATAGCCGACATTATGGCATATCTTAGGGCAATAGCCAATCCGGACGACGACGTTGCGTTTTCCCGCATAATAAACGTACCGCGCCGCGGAATAGGGGATAAGACGATAGACGAGCTTGCCGCCGCCGCGGAAAAGAGCGGGCAGTCCATGCTTGTGACCGCGCTCAGCGGGGAAGGACTGCCGCCAAAGATAGAGCAGAAGCTGAAGGGCATAGTGGATTTGATGAGCGAACTGATGGCGCAGAGCGCACTCATGCCGCTTTCGGATTTTGCCAAATACCTTGTGGATAAAATTGAATATCAGGCGTATTTGATAAGCGAGGATAAGAAGGGCGATGCGCTGATGCGCATGGATAACGTATCCGAACTGATAGGCAACATAAAGGAAATAGAGCGCGACGTGCCTGAAGGCGAAAGCGCGCTGAACGTGTTCCTTGAAAGCGTTGCGCTGGTGAGCGATATAGACTCGCTTGATGAAAGCGAGGGCGCCGTTGCGCTGATGACGCTGCATAGCGCAAAGGGACTTGAGTTCCCGGTCGTATTCATGGCCGGAATGGAGGAAAACGTGTTCCCAACCCGCCGTGCGCGCGGGGACATGAGCATGGGCGCGCTTGAAGAGGAACGCAGACTTTGCTACGTCGGCATAACACGTGCGCGGCAAAAGCTGTATCTTGTAAATGCGCAGACGCGCTCCATATTCGGCGAAACCACCATAAACCGTCCGTCACGCTTCCTGGAAGAGATTCCGCAGGAGCTTATGAAGGACGATAGGCCCAAGCGCGTTATTCCCAGCGAATACGAACGCCCGGCAAAGCCGGAGGTGACATATGCTTCCATGCAGGGCTTTGGCATGAAGCCGCCTAAGCGTACGCCGTATTCTCAGCGTATCGAACCCACAAAGCCCAAGCTGAACGTTGAATATGTTCCGCTTATGCGCATAAGGCACGATAAATTCGGAGACGGTACTATAATAGACGTTTCGGGTACGGGCGGATCGATGACCGTTACGGTGGATTTTGACATAGGCGGTAAGAAGCGCTTTGCCGCGGCCTATGCACCGCTTTACCCCATAACGGACGAATAAAAAGCAAGGATTATACGCGATGAACGAACGTATGCGGCAGCTTGTTGCGCTGCTGAATGAATATGCCGAGGCATATTATCGCTACGATGCGCCAAAGGTTAGCGATAAGGAATACGATGAGCTGTTCGATGAACTGCTCCGCCTTGAAAAGGAGACGGGCACCGTGCTGGACGATTCGCCCACAAGGCGGGTCGGCTTTAAGCCGCTGAGCGAATTCAGCGAGCATAGGCATCTTGGCCGGCTTTGGAGCATGGATAAGGTGCGCACGGAAGGCGAGCTTATAGAATGGAGCAGGCGTGCGGAAAGGCTGAGGGATGAATATAATCAGGCTCATCCCGATTCGCCTCTCCCAAAGCTTCGCTATGCGCTGGAATATAAGTTTGACGGACTTACCATAAACCTTACATATGACGGCGGAAAGCTTGTTCAGGCCGCAACGCGCGGCAACGGCGTTGTGGGAGAAGCCATATTGCCCCAGGCAATGACAATAAGGACTATACCGCTTACAATACCGTTTACGGGCAAAATGGAATGCCAGGGCGAATGCTACATGCGGCTGAGCGTGCTCGATCAGCTTAACAAAAGCGGGGAAGAGCAGCTTAAAAATGCGCGTAACGCCGCGGCAGGCGCGCTGAGAAATCTTGATCCTGCGGTAACGGCTAAGCGCAGGCTTGACGTTTGCATGTACAGCGTTGGCTATATTGAAGGCCGGGAGCTGATAGGGCATGAGGACACGATAAACTTCCTTAAAGAAAATAACCTGCCTACAAGCGGCTTTATGGAGCTGTATGACGATATAAGGGAAGTATATGCGGGCATAAAGCGCGCGGAAACGCACAGGGACAGCCTTGATTTCCTTATAGACGGAATGGTCGTAAAAATAGTTGACGGCGCAACGCGGCGCGCTTTGGGCAATACGGACAGGTTCCCGCGATGGGCAATAGCGTTCAAATTTGCGGCGGAGGAAACCACGACTATATTAAGGGATGTAACGTGGGAAGTGGGCCGCACGGGCAAGCTTACGCCGCGCGCACATCTTGAACCGGTGGAGCTTGCGGGGGCGACGATAAGCCACGCCACGCTGAATAATTTTGACGATATTATAAGAAAGCGCGTGGGGATAGGCTCGCGCGTGTTCATACGGCGCAGCAACGATGTTATTCCGGAAATAACCGGAGCCGTGCCGGACGATAAGCCGGAGCGGGAAATAGAAAAGCCTGTAAAATGCCCTGCGTGCGGCGCGCATGTTGAGCACAGGGGAGTGCATCTTTACTGCACCAATTCACTTTCCTGCCCGCCGCAGATAGCCGCGCGGCTGGCGCACTATGCTTCGCGCGAGGCGATGGACATAGATACTTTTTCCGAAAAAACGGCCGCAGTGCTTGTGGAGAAAAAGGGGCTCAGGAGCATACCGGATCTATACGACCTGAAGGCGAGCGACTATCAGGAACTGTATGGCTTTAAGGATAAAAAGATAGCCAATCTTATGCAGGCGATAGAGAACAGCAAACATCCTACGCTAGGCGCGTTTTTGTTTGCGATAGGCATACCGAACGTTGGCTCAAAGACTGCGCGGGACATTGCAAAGCAGTTCGGCACGCTTGATGCCGTGCGCAGCGCAACGGTGGAGCAGCTTATTGAAATACCGGACGTGGGCGCGATAGTTGCGCAGGACGTTGTGGATTTCTTCAGGGATGAATCAATATCCGCGCAGATAGACCGTCTGCTCGCGCACGGGGTAACGCCGAAGGCCGAGGAAGTATCGAGCGAGCCCGGCCTGCTTACGGGCAAAACGATAGTTGTTACCGGCACGATGGAGCGCATGGGCAGGAGCGATATAGAGGCGCTGATAGCTAAGCTTGGCGGCAAGGCGGCATCATCCGTAAGTAAAAAGACGGACTTTGTCGTGGCAGGCCCCGGCGCCGGCAGTAAGCTGACCAAAGCGAACGAGCTTAATATAAAAGTGATGAGCGAAAATGAGTTTTTTGATTATATAGGAGAGACGGATGCGGATAGGCAAGCTTGATAACGATACGCTGAATGCGCTGATACTATCTAAATTTGCGCATACGCGCAGCGAGGTGCTGTGTTCCCCGCAGGTTGGCGTGGACTGTGCGGCGGTGGACATGGGCGGGCGCATAGCCGTGCTGTCTACCGATCCAATAACGGCGGCCGATAAGCACCTTGGCGCGCTTACTGTACACGTAAGCTGCAACGATGCCGCGGCAGCCGGGGCGGAGCCGATAGGCCTGCTTACAACGCTGCTCGTACCGCCGAGCGCAACGGAGGATGATATTGCGCGCGTTGCGGATGAACTGAGCGCGGCGGCAAAGGCGGCAAACGTTGAAATAATAGGCGGACATACAGAAGTTACGGACGCGGTAACGCGCATGATAACCAGCGCCGCAGTTATAGCCAAGGCCGGCGAGCGCGGCATACTTACACCAGGCGGAATGAAGGAAGGGGACAGCATTGTGCTGTCCAAATGGGCATGTCTTGAAGGTACGGCCATAATAGCGAACGACTTTGCGGACAGGCTTGACGGCATAAGCCAAGCTGAACTTGAAGAAGCGCGCGGATATATGGACCATGTCAGCGTGGTAAAGGAAGGGCTTTATGCCTACGCAAACGGCGCGCATGCCATGCATGACGTTACGGAAGGCGGCGTATTCGGCGCGGCATGGGAAATGAGCGAAGCTTCGGGTGTAGGAATAGAGATAGACGCTGCAAAGGTGCCGCTTAAGCCTGCCACGCAAAAGATATGCGCGGCGCTTGGACTTGACCCGTTCAGGCTGCTTTCAAGCGGGGCAATGCTTATTGCTTGCCCGGATGGGGAAACGCTTGTGAATGGCCTTATGCATATGGGCATAAACGCGGCGGTGATAGGCCGCGCGGGAGGCAAGGGCGTGCGCACCGCAAACGGGGATATGATAGCCCCGCCTGGCGCGGATGAACTTTATAAGCTCTATAAATAATGGCTTATTGCACCATAAGCGAACAAATATGGGGTTCAAAACGGTAAAATAGTGTGCTATAATATCTAAATTATAGCATCCAAGGAGGCTTATATATGGTAAGCAGCATGACGGGCTTTGGGCGCGGTAAGGCCGCGCAGGACGGAAGAGAGATGACTGTGGAGCTGAAAAGCGTTAACCACAGGTATCTTGATCTTTCCTTCCGTATGCCAAGGCATATTTCTTTTGCGGAGGATACGCTGCGCACGGCGCTGAACGACAGCCTTTCGCGCGGGCACGTTGACGTTTATGTCAATTACAGAAATACCCGCAGCGACGCCAAAGAAGTGCGCATAGATACGGCGCTGCTCGGTGCGTATCTTAAATCCGTAAAGGCGGCGGCAGCGGAGCTGAGGGAAGAGAACGACATGACCCTTTCAAACGCACTCAGGCTGCCGGACGTGACGGATATAGTTGAGGCGGACGAGGACGACGAGGCCGTGAAAGCGCTTACCAAAGAAGCCGTAGATAAAGCCATTGCGGAACTTATAGCAGCGCGGCGCGGAGAGGGCGAAAGGCTGGCGAATGACCTTACGGAAAGGCTTGTGACGGTGGATGAGCTGCGCGGCAAAATAGCAACGCGTGCGCCGATGGTTGTTGAAGAATACCGCGTAAAGCTGAATGAGCGCATAGAAGCAATGCTTGGTGGCACGGTGGAAGTGGACGCACAGCGCCTTGCGACGGAGGTCGCGCTGTTTGCAGACAAGGCCAGCATAGATGAAGAACTGGTAAGGCTGAAGAGCCACACCGCGCAGGCGCGTGAGCTGCTAAGCCAAAGCGAAGCGGCGGGCAGAAGGCTTGACTTCGTTGTGCAGGAAATGAATCGCGAGTTTAACACAATAGGTTCCAAGGCCAATGATGCCGAAATAGCAAAGCTTGTTATACTGGGCAAGGCGGAGCTTGAAAAGATCCGCGAGCAGGTTCAGAATATAGAATAACATCAGGAGTGATACTATGAAAAATAAAGGTGAACTGTTCGTAATTTCAGGGCCGTCAGGCGTGGGCAAAGGCGTTATATGCAAGGCGCTTTTGCTTGCGGATGATAAAATACGCTTTTCCGTATCCGCAACAACGCGCGCACCGCGCCCGGGTGAAGAACACGGCGTGAGCTACTTCTTCGTTACGCGCGAAGAATTCGAGGGCATGATACAGCGCAATGAGCTGCTTGAATACATGGACGTGTTCGGAATGAACTATTACGGCACGCCAAAGGCATATATTGAAAAGCTTACGTCCGAAGGCATAGACGTTATATTGGATATTGACGTTAACGGCGCAAGGAACGTGAAAAAGCAGCGGCCCGAAGCCGTGAGCATATTCATACTGCCGCCTTCCATGCAGGCGTTGCACAGCCGCCTTGTAGGCCGCGGCACTGAGACGCCGGAAGCCGTCGAAAAACGCTTTGGCAAGGCCAAGGAAGAAATATCCCACGCGAACGAATATGACTATATTGTCGTGAACGATTCGCTGGATACTGCCATTGCGGACGTTGCAAGCATAATCAGGGCCGAAAGGCTTAAATCACAAAAGAACGATACGGTTGAAGAATTATTGAAGGAGGAATAAGCACCATGATGAACAAACCGTCTATCATAGACCTTCAGAAAAAGGTAAACTGCCGCTATATGCTGGTTTCCATAGTGGCAAAGCGCGCGCGTCAGCTTGTTGGCCAGGATGAGCTGCTCAACAATCAAAAGGCCGTCTCCTACGCGGTGAATGAGCTGAACAACGACGAACTTGAAATAACCTATCCCGAGGAACAGTAAAAACATTGCACTAAAAAAGTGCCCGTTAAGCGGGCGCTTTTTGCTGTATGCATATCAGAGTTTTACGGCCTTTACAGCACGTATAATGTTTTCAACGGTGGCTTCCATATCGGTTTTTGAGCGCAGTTTTATAAGCTTTTTCTCCATGGCTACGCGGTTTATGCTGAATATTGCGCTCACGCCAAGGTCGTATGCGCTTTCTATGCCGTCCGCAATGTCCCCAACGACGGCTATTGTGGGCACGCCGCATTTGCTTGCCCTCCGCGCAACGCCTATAACGGTTTTGCCGCGCATGCTTTGCGGGTCTATGCGCCCTTCTCCGGTAAGTACAAGATCTGCGCCCGCGAGTATTGATTCAAAATCTATAATGTCAAGCAGGCCATCTATACCCATTTGCAGAGGGCTTTTGAAGAAAACCATCATGCCGAAGCCCATGCCGCCCGCTGCACCGGCGGAAGGCATAGACGCAAGCTCTGCCTTACCGGATACTTCGGCAAGGTGCCTAAGTCCCGCATTGAGCCGCGTTATCATGGCCGCGTCTGCGCCCTTCTGCGGGCCGAATACGTTCGCAGCACCTGTTTCGCCAAGCAGCGGATTATCAACATCGCACATGGCGGATATGCTTATGCCGCTGAGCGCCGCATCAAGCCCGCTGTAATCGACACCTGCTATATCCTTCAGCGTTCTGCCGACGGGGATAAAGCTTTTGCCTGTTTTATCATAAAATTTAATGCCTGCCGCGGCAGCCGCGCCGCAGCCGCCGTCGTTGGTTGCGCTGCCGCCAAGGCCGATAACTATGCGCTTTGCGCCGGAGCGGGCGGCGTCGCATATCAGCTCGCCTACGCCATAGGTTGTTGTGACCTCTGGATTTTTGTTGCCGTATACCAGCGGAAGCCCCGCACAGGCGGACATTTCTATAATTGCCGTGCTGTCGCCAGTTATGCCGTATGAACAGCTCAGCTTTTCAAAACGCGGGCCGGTCACGGTAACAGTCTTGCGTTTGCCGCCGAGCGCGGAAAGGAACGCATCCACGCTGCCTTCTCCGCCGTCCGCAACGGGAATGGATATGATTTTTGCATCGCTGTCTATTCTTTCTATTGCGCGCTGCATAATTTCGCATATTTCGCGCGAAGTCATGGTCCCCTTGAACGAATCCGGAACCAGAACGTATTTGGACATAAACAAATCCCTCCTAAAGCTATGTATATTATACCAAATAGCGGCTATACATACAAATGCGTTGCCGCTTTAGCTGCACCCACATCTTTTCATGTATGGACAATACGGCGGCGGCGTGGTAACATATCGGTGGTAAAAAATAGGGCAGAGTAGGCTATCGCGCGTTAATCCCTTTTGAAAAGGGTAGCAGTGCCGGCGGAACGGGGAGTTGTCCGCCGGACGAAAAACCAAAAAGGTTTGCGGTGCGGTGGTCGAATCCCGCTGCTGCATATTGGAATAAACCTGCTTCCTCTATGCGGTAATGTACGCTGAAAAAAGAGGAGGTATTTTTTATGCAGGCAAACAGGTTAACGAATCATCAAAAGATAGTGCGCCTTGTGGTGTGCGCAATGCTTACGGCGCTCGGCGTGGTGCTGGGCGGGCTGCTGAGCATACCGGCAATGCCGTTTGGGTCGTATACGCTTAAAATAGGCTTCGGCGTGCTGCCGGTCATAATCGCCGGCGTGCTTTACGGGCCGGGATATGGGGCGATAGTCGGCGCGCTGTGCGATCTGCTTCAGGCGCTCATTTTCCCAAAAGGCGCATACATGCCGTGGTTCACTGTTGTGGGCGCTCTGTTTGGCCTTATACCGGGGCTGTTCTTCATTAAAAGGCAAACGCCAACGTTCCTTCGTATATTGCTTGCGGTTGCCGTCGGGCAGATAGTGGGCAGCGTTATATGCAATACGCTGCTTGTGATCTGGCTTTATGGTTCGCCGTGGCAAATAGTTTATGCGCGTATAATAAACCAGGCTGTTATGATACCGCTGTATTCCGCACTCGTGTATCTTTGCATGAAGGTGATAGCCAAAACAAAGGTAGGCAAAGCGTTGGTTTAACGTTGGCAAAATATGGCTATACTCTGTATACAAAATATACGGAGGTATGGTATTATGTTAAGGCAAAATAAAAGCGCGCTGGATGAGGAGATAGCGTCTGCATTATATAAATGGCGCATGGCTGCCGCGTATTACGAAAGCGCAAAGGATGGCGACCTTATGGAATACGCCATATATGAGCTGGAGGCGGCAAAGCGCCGCTACACATATCTTCTCAGATTAAAACGAAACGGCGCGTGACCGGGGCTATCCCCGGGGAAAGGGGAAACATGAGCGTTATAATTGCTCTGCTGTTGGGACTAGGCATACTGTGGCTTGCGTGCAAGGTGCTGAAAATATCGCTGAAGATATTCTGGAAACTGTTCGTTAATGCGCTTATAGGCGCGGCGATACTGCTTATAATCAATTTCTTCGGCGCGGTAATAGGCATAAGCATCAGCATATCGTTCCTTTCGGCATTGATAGTTGGCATACTGGGCGTGCCGGGCGTTATAATACTGCTGCTGTTGCAGTTGTTCTAAAAGGCAAAAATATAAGGAGGCGGGCTTTTGCCCCGTCTCCTTTTTAATACGTTACGGTGTTGCGAAGGATATTGCGTCCGGCGTGGCAGTAGGCTCCGGCGGGGGAGAATAGTCGCCTATGCGCAGCGTATCGCCGCTCAGTATCGCCTGCCGTTCGCCAAGGGCAAAGTACGCGCTGCCGCTTGAACCAACGTGCAGCACGGTATCGGATATATATTCGCTTGCGTATGACGTCCAGCCCGAATCATCGTGCATTATTCGGCCGCTCAGCTTTTCAACCGAAGAATCGGCGGAATAGACCGAAAACTGAACGTTTTTAGTATCTGTCTCGAAATAACCGCTCAGAATAGCCGCCGTCAGCCGCGCTCAATGTGCCGCTGCCCGATTCGGAGCCGTTTATGGTTGCGGAGTATACGCCGCTTTGGGTATAAGTCAGCCTGCCTATGCTTTGCGCCAATGTGGAAAGCACGCGGCTGTGCGCTGAGCACATTATGGACATTTCAAGTGCCTCGTTGCTTTCTATGCTGCCGAGCATATCGGCTATGGCTGCAAGCGTGGAATCCGTTGCAGAGGAATAATCGTTGCAGAATGTCCAAAGCGGATTAAGCTCAAACGGAGTGGTTTCGGTTGTAGGTTCAGGTGTTTCGCTTTGCTCTGGCGATGGGGAAGGAGATGCAGCAGATGGCGAAGGCGAGGCGCTTTGCGCGATTGTTGCGGCAGGAGACGGCGCGGGCGATGCATTGCCGGAGGCCATGCAGGCGCAAAAAACAGCCGCAATAATCAATGCGGCTGAAAAAACGCAGTATGCTTTTAATTTGTTTATGCTGCGCATCATTTCTCCTTTGTGATTTCGCTGTCGTTATAGCTTTCAAGCAGGAAAGCAATATCATAATCTCCGCTTTCAATCATGGCGGCGTATTGATTTATACCGCGGTATATGCCGAATGCGCATGCGTCCTGATATGCCGCGCGGTTAAGGCGAATATCGTCCGCCTCGTTTGAAAGGCAGCCCATCTCGATAGCTATAACAGGTGAATCGGAATAATTAAAGCCGGTCTGGTCGCTCAGGCTTACTATGCCGAGCGGCTGCGCTCCGGTGAAGGTGCAAAATCCTTTTATAACCGCCGTGGCAAGCGCAAGGCTTTTTGCATACATTCCGTTATCGGCAGGAACGGAAGCTTCCTTTGCTTCGCGGGCGGTTATGTCGCGGCTCATGCCCCTTGACTTGGCAGGGGAAGAAAGCGTGTTGCTGAAAAGCATACCCTCGGCCGGTATAAGCACCGTGCAGCCGGAGGTGTTGGCATCCTGCGCGTTTTCGCAGTGCAGCCTTATCCAGAAATCAACCTTGGCTTCGTTCATTATTTCAGCGCGCTCGCTGTTGCTTATGGAAACATCCGCATCGGTGCGGCTCAATATAACATCAGCGCCGCCAAGACGCAGAAGCTCTGCCAGCTTATTGGCTATTATCAGATTTATGGTATGCTCACAGGTGCCGCTCTTTACGCCTATGGAACCGGAGGATTGCTTTACCTTTGAAAGGAGAGAGCCGGGCGCAATGGGTTCAAGCTCGTCATCCGCATTGAGCTGATGGCCGGGGTCTATGCCTATTGTAAGACCGCTCAGATCTGCGGAAGAAAAATCGTATTCCTCCATGGCCTCATCCATATCAAAGCGTATGCCTATGCCGTATTCGCTACCCTCGGAAACGGAGAGCATATCCTTAAGCTTGGTGGTCATGTCGGAGCCTATGCTGCTGAAATATGCGTTATCTGCATGGCCATAGTAATCCACGCCTACGCCGGCGGTTTGTTCGGTTCCGTTTTCCGCATCGGGAACGGATGGGAGAGTATCGCTGCTGTTGTCGTTAGGCGCGGCAAGGCATACTGCACTCGTAAGCATGAACGCAAGTGCAAGCCCCGCAGCCACAAGCTGTTTTACCATACGGCTAAGCATAAACAGCACACATCTCCTTTCCCAAACATCAATATGGGCAGCACATAACTGCCCATATATGAATTTTACCATTTTGTCGGCATTTTGCAATATTTTTGTAATGCTCTAAATGTTAATTTTGTATGTCCACGCGCGTGAAGGCGAGTTTGCCGTCTATAACTTCCATCTTCACCGTGTCGCCTATTATTATTTTGCCGGAAAGTATCTCTTCGCTCAGCGCATCTTCCACCCGCTGCTGTATAGCGCGGCGCAGCGGGCGCGCGCCGTATTCAGGATCGAACCCTTCGCTGCTTATAAGCCGCGCCGCATCGTCGGTAACTATCAGCTTTATGTTTCGCTCCTTCAGCCGCGCCGCAACGCTCTTCAGCATCAGCTTAGCTATGGCAAGCGTCTGCTCCTGCTCAAGCGGGGCAAACAGCACGATTTCATCAACCCTGTTCAAAAACTCCGGCTTGAATGTGCGCTTGAGTTCATTCATCATGGTTTCGCGCGTGCGCTCGGCCTGCATGGCCTTTCTGTCCGCGCCGAAGCCGAGCACGCTTGCCTTGGCCGCACTTTGCGCACCGGCATTGCTGGTCATTATTATTACCGTGTTTCTGAAGTCCACGCTCCTGCCGCCCGAATCGGTCAGCCTGCCGTCCTCAAGCACCTGAAGCAGTATGTTGAAAACGTCCGCATGCGCCTTTTCGATCTCGTCAAAAAGTATTACGCAATACGGTTTACGCCTTACGCGCTCGGTCAGCTGACCGCCTTCGTCGTAGCCGACGTAGCCCGGAGGGGAACCGATAAGCTTGCTTACGCTGTGCGGTTCCATGTATTCGCTCATGTCCAGCCGTATCATGGCGGATTCGTCGCTGAACAGCGCCGATGAAAGCGCGCGTGCAAGTTCCGTTTTGCCAACGCCCGTTGGACCCAGGAATATGAAGGAACCTATCGGGCGGGAAGGATCTTTAAGCCCGGCCCTTGCGCGGCGTATGGCGCGGGAGACTGCGCTTACGGCCTCGTCCTGGCCTATTATGCGCTCGTGCAGGCGCTGTTCAAGGTGCAGCAGCTTGTCCGTTTCGCTCTGGCTCAGCTCGCTTACGGGTATGCCCGTCCATGCGTTGACAACTTCCGCAATATCTTCTGCCGTAACGGTGCAGCGGTTATCCTCGCGCTCCTTTTCCCAGTCAGCTTTTATCGATTCCATGTTCGCGCGCAGTTCCATCTCCTCGTCGCGCACGGCGGCGGCGGTTTCGTAATCCTGCCTGCTTACGGCTTCCTCTTTTTGCTTCAGCAGCGTTTCAAGCTTTGCCCTCAGCTTTTTCATGTCCGGCGGGGCGTTATATACCCTCAGCCTTACGCGGCTTGCGGCTTCATCCATCAGGTCTATTGCCTTATCGGGCAGAAATCTGTCCGATATATAGCGCCAGCTAAGTTCCACTGCCGCATGCACGGCTTCGTCAGTTATGCGCGCCTTGTGGTGCGCTTCATAGCGTTCCCTGAGCCCGAGCAGTATCTCCTCGGCCTCCTCTTTGGATGGTTCGCCGACGGTTACGGGCTGGAATCGCCGCGCAAGGGCTGCGTCCTTTTCAATGTGCTTGCGGTATTCGTCCAGACTTGTTGCGCCTATTATCTGTATCTCCCCACGGGCAAGCGCGGGCTTTAATATGTTCGCCGCATCCACGCTGCCTTCGCTTGCGCCTGCGCCCACTATCGTATGCAGTTCGTCTATGAACAGTATCGTGTGCGCGTCCGCACGGAGTTCAGCTATGGCGTTGTTTATGCGTTCCTCAAATTCGCCGCGATATTTTGTGCCGGCTATCATGCTTGCAAGGTCAAGCGTAACTATACGCTTATCCCTGAGCAGTTCCGGTATTTTGCCGGAGGCTATTTTCTGCGCAAGCCCTTCTATTATGGCGCTTTTGCCTACGCCCGGGTCGCCTATCAGCACAGGGTTATTCTTCGTGCGGCGGGAAAGTATTTGTATAACGCGCTCTATTTCCTTTTCGCGCCCTATAAGCGGGTCAAGTTCGCCGTCCCGCGCAAGGCCGGTAAGGTCGCGGCCGTATTGATCCAGCACCGGCGTGCCGCTGCTTTCGTTAGTAACGCCTGTGCTTTGCGCGCCCTGCTCGCTTTGGCCGGAAAGGAAGGCCCTAATCGTGGCTATGTCCGCACCAAGGTCTTCTATTATTCTTACGGCGACAGAATCGCGCTCACGTAGTATTGCAAGCAATATATGCTCGGTTGAAATATAGCTTGCTTTCATTGCCTTGGCCTCGTACAAACTCAGCTCAAGTATCTTTTTTGTGCGCGGAGTATAGCCGAAACTATCTGTAAAGTGATAGTCACCGTGACCGACAAGCTGCTCGCTGCGTTCAAGCACGCCGTCCGCCGTTATGTTGAACGCCGCAAGCGCGCGCGCCGCCGCGCCTTCGCCTTCGTTTATGAGTCCCAGCAGAAGATGCTCGCTGCCGACATAGTTATGTCCCATGCTGCGCGCCGCATCCTGCGCCAAAGCCAGCGCCTTTTTTGCGCCTTCGCTGCATCTATCGGAAAAAGCCATTATATCAGCTCCTTTATGCCTTAAATGTGCCGGATATTATTCCGACCCAAGTTTATTTTAGACTAAAATGCCATCTCTATCAATCATATAATATTAAATTGTGGTGAAAGTTGTATGTCTGTGGTATTATTTATATATATGCGCTTTGTCCATGCGCGCGCATATGACATATTATGTATGTAAGGAAGGGCGCATCTGCGCCCGCCTATACTACGAAACGGAAGTGAAACCATGATATATTTAGACAACAGCGCAACAACGCGCACGCTGGACATAGCTGCGGACGCCGCGGCAAAATATATGAAGGCGGACTTTTTCAACCCTGCGGCTGCGTATTCGGCGGCGGTGGAGGTGGAAAGGAACATAAATTCCGCCAGGGCAAGGCTGGCCAATGCCATACATGCCCAAAGCGACGAGATAATATATACCTCCGGCGGAACGGAGAGCAACAATACGGCCATATTCGGCGCGCTTAGGGCGCGGCGCGGCGGCGGGCGGATAATAGTCGGCGCTACCGAGCATCCGTCCGTATACGAAGCGGCTATGAGCATGAAGGGGCCGTATGTTATAAACGAAGCCCGCGTGGATAAGACCGGCGCATACGACGTGAACATGCTTGCGCAGAGCTTAGCCAACGACGTTGCGTTCGTATCCGTTATGCAGGTAAATAACGAAACCGGCGCGATAAACGACATACCCGCGATATATAAGGCCGTTAAGCAGCGCGCGCCAATGGCGATAATGCACGTTGACGGAGTGCAGGGCTTTTTGAAAGTGCCGTTTGACGCGCGGTATTGCGACATGTATTCTATAAGCGGGCATAAATTCCATGCTCCCAAGGGCGTGGGTGCGCTTTACGTTAAGCGCGGCACGCGCTTTGCCGGCGGCCAAATAGGCGGAGGGCAGGAGCGCAACCTGCGTTCGGGAACAACGAATACCCCCGGCATAATGGGTATGGATGCGGCGATAGGATACTATACCGAAAACATAGACGATATCCGCCAAAGGCTGATGAACATGAAGCTTAGGCTGGCAAGCAACCTGACCAGCATAAGCGACACGTTTATAAACGGCCCCGCGCCCGAACTTGGCGCGCCGCACATATTGAACGTATCCTTCATCGGCGTAAGGGGAGAGGTGCTGCTGCATGCACTGGAGGAAAAGGGAATATATGTTTCCACGGGTTCTGCCTGCTCCGCGCACAAAAAGGGCAAAAATCGCATACTCAACGCCATGGGCGTGGTGGGGGACAGGCAGGAAGGCGCGATACGCTTCAGCCTGAGCATGTTCAACACCATTGAGGAAATGGACATTGCGGCTGAAGAAATAGCCGCGCAGCTTGCCTTCCTGAGAAGGTTCAAAAGAAGATAAAACCAATCCGGCGGGAGCATATCCCGCCGGGATATACAAACGAAACAACTTATTTGATATACGGAGGATGAACATTGGAACAGGTATTGCTTATTCGTTACGACGAAATTCACCTTAAGGGACTGAACAGGCCGTTTTTCGAGCGCAAGCTGATAGAAGGCATAAAGCATTCGCTCAGCGGCCTTAATGCGACCGTGCATAAGGAACAGGGCCGAATATTCGTTTACGGCATAGCGGCGGAGGACAGGGAAGAGGCTGTTGACAGGCTGACCCGCGTGTTCGGCGTGCATTCGATAAGCCCCGCCGTTGGCGTTGAAAAGGACTGGAACACGATAATTGCCGCCGCGCGGGACATAACCGAAAAGGCAATTGACAGCCGCGAAAAAGCAACGTTCAAATGCTTTTGCCGCCGTTCGGATAAAGGCTTTTTCATGAATTCGGAAGAGATAAACCGCGAACTGGGCCACGAAATGCTTGAAGCTTTCCCAAACCTGAGCGTTGACATAAGGGAACCCGAAATAAAGCTTTGTGTTGAAATAAGGGAAATGGCGTTTGTGTATGCGGAGGAGATAATGGGCGCGGGCGGAATGCCGACAGGAACGGCCGGACTTGCAACGCTGCTGATCTCCGGCGGTATAGACAGTCCTGTTGCCGGATACATGATGGCAAGGCGCGGGCTTGAACTTACAGCCGTGCATTTTTACAGCTATCCTTACACTAGCGAGCGCGCAAGAGACAAGGTGGTTGACCTTGCCAAGATAGTTTCGCGCTACAGTGGGCCGATAAAGCTGCACCTTGTGCCGTTTACGGAAATACAGCTTGCAATATACGAAAAATGCCCGCCCAAGGAGACTACGGTGCTCATGCGCAGGCTTATGATGAAAATAGCCCAGCTTTGGGCGGAAAAGGACGGCGCGCGCGCACTCATTACCGGCGAAGCGCTGGGCCAGGTGGCAAGCCAAACGCTCGAAAGCCTGTGCGTAACGGATGATGCGGTCACCATGCCCGTATTCCGCCCGCTGATAGGCTTCGATAAAAACGACATAGTTGCCATCGCGAAGAAGATAGATACTTTCAATACGTCCATACTTCCGTATGAGGATTGCTGCACGGTGTTCGTGCCCCAGCACCCGGTAAC
>CAVDFM010000015.1:19379-20560 GCA_963608365.1 bacterium
GTGCAGAAGATGCGCGAAAGCGAGGCGCTTGTTGATTTCAGCGAAATGATACAGCGCGCGATAGAGAATACGGAAACCGTAACGGCGATATAATGGCTCCGTGCGGCATAAAAACGGCGGCGCTGGCGCTGATGGCGGCAATGATGATAACGCTGACCTGCACATGCGCGGCTGACGAACCGACATGGAACGCGGCAACGCCGGACGAAGGCCCCGCGGCGACCGCTGCACCGGCAGACCCGAACGAGGAAAGGGTGTATGATAGGCTGGAGCTGACGCGGTACGAGGAACTGGTGGACGAGCGAAGCGTTATGATATGCCCTGCCGTAGCGGATGATGAATACAGCTATATATCAACGCTTATCGCCATCCGCGTGCGCTCAAGGATAAGGAGCTATGACTATGCCGTATCCACAGCGTTCAGAATAAAGTGCAATTCCAACGGCGTGCTTTCCATGCTGATAGGCTTTTACGATATGGAAACGGACGAGCTTATCGATAAGCTGCCTATAACCTACGATTTGGCGCTCGGACGGGAGATACAGATACAGGATTGCTTTGAAGAAGGGGACGGCGCATGGCGGAGTGTGCTCGCTGCCCGAGTTCAGTCCGCGGCGGAAGGGCAGAACATGACCCTTTTGAGCGACATTATGCCAATAGAGGACGGCAGGCTGTTTTATTTAACCGGAGCGGGTATAACGGTAATGTATCGCCCGTATGAAATAACAACGGGGTTTGACCCGTGGCCTGAGCTTTCGATACCGCTGTCTGACCTGAAGCGGTGGCTGAAAGACGGCGACGCGGCGGACAGGCTGCTGAATACTGAGAATACGGAAACGGAAGTGCCGTGGGATGAATACGGCGTGGATACCGAAGAACTGAACGGAGATTTATCGGCGTAAAACATATGCCGTTTATACGGAGGTGGAGTGAAAATGCGATGTTCATGCAGGGTATGCGGAACATATATGGTGCAGGTGGAACACGGGCTGCAAAGCGGCTGCAAGTGCCCGGATTGCGGCAACGAATGCCACGACTGCATGGGGAGCGCACAGCCGCCGATGAGCGTTGAACAGCTGAGGGAAAGGCTTGAGTTCATGGCGCTTACGGGGCAGCTTGAAGGCGACGGAGAGGAAGAATACGGCCGCAGCTATGCGGACGGCAAATACGACCAATAGATA
>CAVDFM010000015.1:20570-21653 GCA_963608365.1 bacterium
ATGCAAAAGGAGAAGAGCATGTATTTATATAATTCGGCAACGCACAAAAAAGAAGAGTTCATACCAAACGACCCAAGCCTGGTAAAGATGTATACCTGCGGGCCTACGGTGTATCACTATGCGCACATAGGCAACCTGCGCAGTTATATAATGGAGGACGTGCTTGAAAAGTATCTGCGCTATATTGGATACCCCGTAAAGCGCGTTATGAACATAACCGATGTTGGACACCTTACAAGCGATGCAGATGAAGGCGATGATAAGATGCTCAAGGGTGCAAAGCGCGAGCATAAAACGGTTATGGAAATAGCCAAGTTCTACACGGATGCATTCTTTGAGGACTGCAAAAAGCTGAACATAAAAAGGCCGGACGTTGTTCAGCCCGCCACAGGTTGCATAGATGAATATATAAAGATAATAACCAAGCTTATCGATACGGGCTATGCGTATTTCAGCAACGGCAACGTGTATTTCGATACTTCAAAGCTGGATAAATACTATATATTCAATGAACATAAGGAAGAGGACCTTGCCGTTGGCGTGCGCGAAGGCGTGGAGGAGGATACCAACAAGCGCAACAAGAATGACTTTGTACTTTGGTTCACAAAGTCAAAATTTGAGGATCAGGCGCTCAAATGGGATTCCCCGTGGGGAACGGGCTATCCCGGCTGGCATATAGAATGCACGGGTATATCGCTCAAATACCTTGGCGAATACCTTGATATACATTGCGGAGGTATAGACAATGCTTTCCCGCACCATACCAACGAAATAGCGCAGTCCGAAAGCTACATCGGTCATCCTTGGTGCAAATACTGGATGCACGTCATGCATCTGAATACTGCAAGCGGGAAAATGTCCAAATCAAAGGGAGAGTTCCTTACGGTATCTCTGCTTGAGGAAAAGGGCTACGACCCGCTGTGCTATCGCCTGTTCTGCCTGCAGAGCCATTACAGGCGCAACCTTGTGTTCACATGGGAAAATCTTGATAACGCCGCGGGAACATACCAAAAGCTTATTGCAAAGGTTGCGGCGCTGAAGAACGAAGGCGGGGAGATAGATAACGAAGCCGCGGCGGCGCTG
>CAVDFM010000016.1:0-18961 GCA_963608365.1 bacterium
GCGCTTACGCACGGGCATGAGCTGGGCTATATTCCGGCTGCGGCGCTGGTGCATGTTATAAGCCTTGCCGCGCATAGCGACGGAATAGCGTTGCTTGACGCCGTGCTCGATATGCGGCGGGCCATAAGCAGGCAGTTTGCTAATGCGGAGCATATAGGCGAGTTACTTGAACTGATAGACAGGGCCGTTGAGCTGTCACAGGCGGATATGGATGATGTTGAGGCCATACACACCTTAGGCGAAGGTTGGATAGGTGACGAGGCGCTTGCCATTGCGCTGTACTGCGCGCTGAAGTATTCACATGATTTTGATAGGGCGATAATCGCCGCCGTAAATCACAAAGGCGACAGCGACTCTACCGGAGCAATCACCGGAAACATACTGGGAGCGTATCTCGGCCTTGACAAAATACCGCAAAAATATACGGATAAGCTTGAACTGAAGGACGTTATACTGGAAATAGCGGACGATTTGCATAACGATCGCCGCGATGATACATGGAATAACAAATACATAGCCCATTCTTATCATAAAAATTGACTGAGTGCCCCGCCGATGAGCGGGGCAAAAAACATTTCAAAAAACTTCTTTACTTTATCGCGCTGATGTGCTACTATACAGAAGCGCCAAACAAGGCGCCTGAAACAGTATTACATTTTTGCGGAGGATAAAGAACATGACTACCATTAAAAGAGCGCTTTGCACCGTGCTTGCGGCGGCGATGCTCGTGCTGCTTTTCGGCTGCGCGAACGATGCATCCGTGCCCGCGCCAACTGCCGGCGCCGATGCCACGGCCCCTGCGGAGACAGCGAATACGGAAGCCGGCTTCACGCTGAAGCTTGGCTTTGATGCGGAGTTCCCCCCTTACGGCTATCTTGACGAAAACGGCGAATATGCCGGATTTGATATAGACATGGCCAAGGAACTTTGTTCGCGGCTAGGCTGGGGATTGCAGCTTATCCCCGTAAACTGGGATTCAAAGGATTTTGAACTGGAAAGCGGCGCGATAGACTGCATATGGAACGGCTTTACAATGAACGGGCGCGAGAAACTTTATACATGGTCCGATGCATATATGGATAATTCGCAGGTATTCGTTGTGAAAAGCGACAGCGGCATAACCGATAAGGCGGGCCTTGCGGGCAAAACCGTTGCGGTGCAGAAGGAGAGCAGCGCGCTGAAGGCGCTTGAGGGTGAAGAAAACGCGGAACTGCTGGCATCGTTTAAGCAGCTTGTGCAGCTTCAGGATTACAACACGGCGTTTATGGAGCTGGAAAGCGGCGCGGCGGACGCGATAGCGATGGACATAGGCGTTGCGAAATATCAGATTCAGGGCAAGGAAAGCGAGTATACCATACTTGACGAGGCCATACAGTCCGAGCAGTACGCTATAGGCTTCTATCTTGGCAATACCGAACTGAGGGACAAAGTTCAGGCCGAACTTGACAATATGGCGGCGGACGGCACGTTTGCCAAAATAAGCGAAAACTGGTTCGGCTACGACGTTTGCATACTGGGCAAATGAACATACAGGATATGATAGCCCAACTTGGGCAAGGAATGCTGACAAGCGTGCTTATATACGCGCTTACGCTTATTGGGGCGGTGCCGCTCGCGCTGCCCCTTGCGCTTGCCCGCGGGGGAAAGAGCAAGATAGCGCGCCTGCTCACAGGCGCGTATATATCGTTTATGCGCGGCACGCCGCTTATGCTGCAGCTTATTGCGGTGTATTTCGGGCCGTGGTACCTTTTTAGGATAAGGATAAGCGACGGATATAGGTTCTATGCCGTTATAATAGCGTTTGTGCTGAACTATGCCGCGTATTTTGCGGAGATATACCGCGCGGGCATAGCCGCCGTGCCCAAGGGACAGCGCGAAGCCGCGGCCGTGCTGGGATACACCAATGCGCAGGCGTTTTTCCGCATAGTGCTGCCGCAGGTGATAAAGCATATACTTCCGCTTATGGCAAACGAGTTTATAACGCTTATAAAGGATACTTCGCTGGCGTTTGCGATAGGCGTGATGGAAATGTTCACCCTTGCCAAGCAGATATCAAGCGCGCAGCGCAGCATGGCTCCGCTGATAGCTGCGGCGGTGTTCTATTATGTGTTCAACGCGATAGTGGCGTTTATTATGGGGCGGGCCGAAAAGCGGCTGGACTATTACAGGTGACGCAATGGGAATATTAAACATAGAAAATATTAGCAAAAGCTTCGGCAGCCGCAAGGTGCTTGATTCCGTATCATTAAGCCTTGAGCGCGGCGAAACGCTTGCGCTTATAGGCCCGTCGGGAGAGGGCAAATCCACGCTGCTGCGCATTTGCGCCCTGCTTGAGCGCGCGGACAGCGGCGCGGTGGAATACGATGGGCTGTATGCTTGCAAGGACGGGCGCTATGCGGGTAAGGCGGAGTTGGCGGCGTGCAGGGCGCGGCTTGGCATGGTGTTCCAAAGCTTTGAACTGTTTCCGCACAGGAGCGTTATTCAAAACATATGCGATGGGCCCGTGGTCGTGCAGCACAGGGATGCTGACGAGGCGCGGCAGGAAGGCAGCGCATTGCTTGCGCGCGTGGGCCTTGCGGGCAGGGAGGACGCCATGCCGTATCAGCTCAGCGGCGGCGAAAAGCAGCGCGTATGCATAGCAAGGGCGTTGTGCATGCATCCGGAAATACTGCTTTTTGATGAACCCACAAGCGCGCTCGATCCGCAAAGCACGCTGGACGTGCTGAACATAATACGCTCGCTTAAAAGCGACGGCATAAGCATGATGATAGTTACGCATGAGATGGCCTTCGCCAAAAGTGTGGCGGACAGGATAGCGTTCCTATACGGCGGCAAAATAGCGGAAATAGGCACGGGCGAATATATGTTTGGCAAAAGTACGTCAAAAGAGCTTGAAAAATTCTTGACGGGCGGCAAAGCGTGATATAATATTAGTATATGATATTCTGTTGCCGGAGGGGCTGAAGATGTACGAAAGCAAGATTAAGAGCGAGGCGATGGATAAGCTGTTCGCGGCGGTGGCGCGGCTTGAAAACGAAGAAGAATGCTATCGCTTCTTTGAAGATCTTTGCACTATAAACGAGCTGCAGGCAATGGCGCAGCGCTACGAGGTGGCGCGCATGCTCAAAAAGGGCGATACATATATTGCCGTTGCCGAAAAAACCGGCGCATCCAGCGCGACCATATCGCGCGTGAACCGCTGCCTGCTGTACGGCGCGAAGGGATATAACATAGCGATAGAGCGTGAAAACGCTGAAGAATAAGCTTTTTTTGAAACACCATGAGAGGGCTGAAGCACCTCTCTTTTTTATGCGCAAAATTAGGCGTAACTAACATATAAACATATGTCTATATTTTTGCTTTTGGCTATTGACAATGGATTATAAGGGTATTATCATATAAACATACTTTTATATGATACCTTTTAGGTAGGATATAAAAGACGAAAGGAGAACGCGATGGACAGCGAAACAAAAAGCCTTGTTTGTACCACGGAACATGTTGACCCGGTACATGAAGCGAAGATACTCAGCATGATACCCGATGAGGATACGGCGCTTGACGCATCGGAATTGTTTACCCAGCTTTCAAGCTCCACAAGGATAAGGCTGCTGTGCATATTGGCCATTGAGGAAATGTGCGTATGCGAACTAGCGGATATGCTAAAAATGAGCCAGCCGTCCATTTCACATCACCTTAGGCTGCTTAGGCAGAGCGGGGTCGTGAAATATAAAAAGAGCGGTAAGCGCGTTATCTATTACATAACTGATACTCAGGCGGGGACATTGGCCCGCTCAATAGTAAAGGATTTAATGAAGGAGGAAGGAAAGGATGAGTAAGGACGTAAAGCACGAACATGAACATGAGCATGAACACGACTGCTGCTGCGGTCATGAGCATGAACACGAGCATGAGCACGACCACGAACACGACCACGATTGCTGCTGCGGTCACGACCACGAACATGAGCATGAGCATCATCATGACCACGATTGTTGCGATCATGACCATGACCATGACCATGACCATCATCATCACGATCATGACCATGATCACGATTGCTGCCATGACCATAGCTGCGGCTGCGGTTGCGGCTGCGGGCACGACCATGCGCACAGCGCGGACGATATAAAGAAGGATATTATATTTATTGCTATAAGCGCCGTGCTTACGCTTGTGGGCGTATTGTTCCTGGACGGGATAGCAAAGACGATAGTGCTGCTGGCGGCATATCTGGTAGTCGGCGGCGAAATACTCTGGAACGCGCTCAAAGGGCTGCTCCGCGGCAACATAGTTGACGAAAACGTGCTTATGAGCGTTGCCACTATCGGCGCAATAGCGCTTGGCGATTACGGCGAAGGCGTAATGGTTATGCTGCTTTACAGGATAGGCGAGCTGCTGCAGGGCATAGCCGTAGGCCGTTCGCAAAGCTCCATCAAAGAAGTGCTTGACCTTAGGCCCGATACCGTAAGGCTTGAAGAAAACGGGGAGTTCGTTGTTAAGCATGCCGACGAAGCCAAGGCCGGCGATAAATACGAAATACTCCCGGGCGACAGGATACCGCTTGACGGTACCGTTGTTGAAGGCGAAAGCTTTGTTGACCTTTCAGCAATAACCGGCGAATCCGTTCCCGTGCACGTTGCGGCAGGCGATGAGCTTGTTTCCGGCGGCATAAACGAATCCGGCCGCATAGTTGCCGTTGCGGCGCGCGAAGCCGGCGAATCCACCGCCAGCAGGATAATCCGCGCCGTCGAGGAAGCGTCTGAATCCAAGCCTCGCATGGAGAACTTCATAACCCGCTTTGCCCGCATATATACCCCGGCGGTAATGGTGCTTACGCTGCTTGTGGCCGTAATACCTCCGCTTGCGGGCCTTGGCGAATGGAAGGAATGGATACACCGCGGTCTGCTTCTGTTGGTTATCTCCTGCCCTTGTGCGCTGGTGCTCAGCGTACCGCTCACGTTCTTTGCGGGCCTTGCAAGGCAGTCCTCCAACGGCGTTATGCTCAAGGCTGCCAACGTTATGGAAACGCTGTGCGGCGTGAAGGCTGTTGCACTTGACAAGACCGGCACTATCACCCGCGGCAACTTCGTTGTTACCAGGGCGGACTGCGAGGACGGCTTTGAAGAGGCCGAACTTATTGAGCTTGCCGCTGCGCTTGAGGCGAAGAGCACGCATCCCATAGCACACGCGATTGTTTCCGCTGCGAACGGCAAATATGATGCCGAAAGCATGGAAGAGGTTGCGGGCTGCGGCGTAAAGGGCAGCGTGAACGGCAAAACCGTACTTGCGGGCAACAGCAAGCATATGAAGAAGGAGAACATAAGCTATCGTGAGCATGCCGAGCGTGGCACCACCGTATATGTTGCGGTAGACGGCAAATACGCCGGCTGCATAGTGATAGACGATACCATAAAGCCGCAGAGCAAGGAAGCCGTTGCCATGATGAAGAAGCACGGGCTGGACGTTGAACTGCTTACCGGCGACAATCAGGCGAGCGCCGCCGCCGTGGCGAAGGAAGTCGGCATAGAAAACGTGCATGCTTCGCTCATGCCGGGCGATAAACTGGACGCACTTAAAAAGATACGCGCGGAGCATGGTCCTGTTGCCTTCGTGGGGGACGGCATAAACGATTCCGTGGTGCTTTCCGGCGCCGACGTGGGCTGCGCAATGGGCGCGGGCGGCACCGATGCGGCGGTCGAGGCGGCGGACATGGTCATAATGGGCGATGAGCTTACTGCCCTGCCCAAGGCCATAGACGTATCAAAGCGCACCATGCTTATTGCAAAGGAAAACGTTGTGTTTGCGCTTGCGATAAAGCTTATTGTGATGATACTCGGCATAACCGGTCATGCGGAAATGTGGATGGCGGTATTTGCGGACGTTGGCGCGGCGCTGATATGCGTGCTCAATGCGGTAAGGCTGCTGCCCGCTAAGAAGGCCGCCAAATAATCACAGGAGCAAAAAAGCCAAAACTGTGATAGAATAAAAATAGAATAACGATTCAAACGGAGGTACCGCGCAAATGGAAACGGCTTATGATATGCTTGCTTCGCTGGCGCGGTACCTTTTTGTGCTGATAATGCTGTTCATAATAGCGGCGTCCGCCGTGCTGAGCATAAAGGAAGGGCGAATGATGCGCCGCGCAAAGCGCATTGCCCGCACGAACATACGAAGCATAAAAATAATTGAGCCAAACGAGCTTATAGGCAGGCGGTTTTATATAAACGGCGAATGCACGATAGGCAGCGGCGATAATGACGATATTGTCATAAGCTCCTGCGGCCTTTCCCGCGCGCATGCAAGGCTGTTTGACCACAAGGGAACGATATGCATAAGCGTGAAGCGCAAAAGATTCTTCCTGATAAACGAAACGCAGCAGCACAGCCGCACGGTTGAGCTTGAGCCCGGGGACAGGGTGCGCATAATGGACGCGGAGTTCGTATGCATAGGCGCGGGCGGCGAGGAAGACGGCAATGCTAAAGTTTAGGCGCGTAGGCGCGGCAAAGGTGCTGCTGGCCGTGCTTATATTTGTTATGGCGGCATTTATATTGCTATCCTTCTCAAAGGAGAAGTTTGATGCGCGCGCGCTTTTGTTCATGGCGCTTACAATGCTGCTTATAATGGTTCAGCACATGCTTCTATGCTTCATTTTGCCCAATGGGGACAGGCTTACGGGTGTGCTTGTGGGCTTCCTTATGGGCATCGGCCTCGTTATGCAATATAGGCTGGATGCAGATACGGCGCTGCGGCAGCTTATATTCTCCTGCTTTGGGCTTGCGGCGATGGTGATAATGCTTATGCTTATGAAAAAGCCGATAGTGCTGATGTATCTTAGGATACCGGCGGCAATAATAAGCCTTGGCATACTTGGCGCACTTATGTTTGTGGGCAAAGAATCGGGCGGCGCGGTGAACTGGATAAGCGTCGGCGGGATACTGTTCCAGCCTTCGGAATTTGTTAAAATAGCCATGATAATAGTGCTTGCGGGGGCGATGAGTGAGCGGACAAGCTTGCGGGAACTGATAGCACCCACGCTGTTTGCCGTGGCCGTATGCGCGCTGCTTGTGCTTCAGCGGGACCTTGGCGCGGCTATGCTCATAGCAATGGTATATATGCTCATGTTCTATGCAGCAACATGCAAACTCGGCACAACGCTCCTTGGCGCGGCGGCGTGCGGAGTCGGCGCGGTTGCAAGCTATTATCTTTTTGACCATGTTAAGCGGCGCGTTGCCGTTTGGCGTGACCCTTGGGCAACGTATTCAACCAGCGGCTATCAAATCGCGCAGGGGCTTATGGCAATAGCATCCGGCGGACTGTTCGGCATGGGGCTGGGGCTTGGGTCGCCAAAGCTTATACCGGCGTACAGGACGGACTATATATTCGCCGTGATATGCGAAGAATTCGGCATTGTTTTCGGCATAGGAATAATTGCGATATATCTTATAATAGTGATACGCGGCTGTATGGCTGCGCTCAACGTTAAAAACAGATTCGTCAGCCTTTGTGCATTCGGTGCAAGCGCGCTGATAGCCGTGCAGGCGTTTATAATAATAGGCGGGGTGATAAAGTTAATCCCGCTTACGGGCATAACTATGCCGTTTGTAAGCTACGGCGGAAGCTCGCTTATAGCGTTTATGATGCTGCACGGAATAATACAGGCCACGTCGGATATAGGCGCGGGCGAGCTTGAACGCGCGCTTGAGGCGGATGATGAATATGAAGAAAGCGGGGAGGACGACGCATGACGCGAAATAAAAACGGCGGTATAAAAGCCATGCTTGCGGTATTCATAGCCATGTTCGTGCTGCTTGCGGCCTACCTTGTATATGTTATCGATGTTTACGGGGCATATTGGTTCGCAAGCCCGTATAATACCCGCGTTACAAAGCAGAAGAATGCCGTTATAGCCGGCAGCATAAGCGACAGGCGCGGCGTGACGCTTGCCGAAAGCGATTCCGACGGCGTGCGGCATTACAGCGCGGATGATGAAATAAGGCTTTCCTGCGCGCATGCCGTTGGGGATAGCAGCAATCAAACGCTTGGCGCGCAGGCGCTGCTTTCAAAATATCTGCTTGGGTTTGAGCAGAAGGCCGGGGACAGGCTGAGTTATCTGTTTTCTGATGAAAAACGGCATGGCGATAACGTAAGCCTTACCATAGATGCTGAGCTTAACAGCTATGCATACGGCCTGCTCGAATCCCGCGCGGGTGCGGTGCTTGTTATGAATTACAAAACCGGAGAGGTGCTGTGCATGACGGGCGCTCCCGCGTTCGATCCGGAAAAGATGGAAGCCTATCTTTCCGGTAATGAACCGCTTGAGGATGGGGCGATGGTCAACCGCGCCACAATGGGGCGCTATACGCCGGGATCAACGTTTAAGCTTATAACGGCGGTGGCGGCGCTGAGGTATCTGCCGGATGCCGAAAACCGCGTATTCGTGTGCGACGGGCCGCTTGCATTTGACGCGGCAAGCGGAAAGCAGGTAAATTTGGCGGACGCGGTGGACTTGAACGGCAATGTTAAGGAAGGCTATGCGCTGCTGAAGGACTTTGAAGACGAGTTGCATGGCGAAATAACGCTGAGCGAAGCAATAAAGTATTCCTGCAACCATACTTTTGCGTGCATCGCGCTGGAGCTTGGGGCGGACAGGCTAATTAAAACAGCCGAATCGCTCGGTATTGGCGGGGAATATACTTTCAGCGAGCTTGTGGCATACTGCGGCAGCATGGAAAAACCTAATACGGATTTTGAACTGGCGTGGAGCGGCGTGGGCCAGCATAAGGACATAATCACGCCCATACAGCTGTGCATGCTTACCGCGGGCATAGCCAACGGCGGCGTGGCAATGGAGCCTAAAATATGCCTGAGTGTGAGCGACAAGGCGGGCAATGTACAAAAAAGGCTGACGAGCGAAGAATACAAGGAACTGTTCCGCGGCAACGAGGCGGAGTTTCTGGCGGGGGCCATGCGCGGCGTTGTTACCGGCGGCACGGGCAAAAACGCCGCGGTGGACGGGCTGAGCGTATGCGGAAAGACAGGCACGGCGGAGGTCTCATCCTCCGGCAGGTTTAAGCCGCATGCCTGGTTCACGGGCTTTGTTGCGGATGCGGCGCATCCTTATGCCGTAACGGTTATAATAGAAAACGGCGGCGGGGGAGGAAAAATAGCCGCTCCCGTGGCCGCCGCTATAATAGAAAAAATGATAGAACTCGGTTACTGAGCAGAGCCTTTAGCGTAATACGCCAGCAGCAGATCGACCATCATGCCGTAGCTTTTTACGCCGTTTTCCTGCTTATTGAACTTCAAATAATTATCGTTCATGTTATCAACGGCTTCCTCTATGGGGCCTTCAAAGCGGTCCCAATAGGCGTTGTAATCCCTAAGGTCGCGCAGCATACCTTCGCTGTAATATTCGCTTACAAGTCGGCGGTAAAGCTCCGCATCGCTTGCATAAAGCTGATTTGCGCAGTTTATAAGCGCAAGCATCGTGCCGGAATAACGCACGGACGCATCAAGCGAATAGGTGCAGGCAAGATAGCTTACGAAATTTGCTTCATCCTCCCGTGCTACGCCAAGATAATGCGCCGTTTCGTGCGCGGCGGAGGATGCTATAAGCAGAGCCGGCTGATTTATATTCACGGTTGCTTCTGCAAAATACGGAATATATATTCCCGCTATGCCGCCGTATGACATGGCTGCGGATGCCTTTACGCCCTTTGCGGGGTATACCGTGCCGGAAAATATTGAATAGTCCGCGCCCAGCAGCTTATATGCCGCCGGTATTTTGCTGAATTCTGCCGTGCTGCCTTTTTCCAGCGCGAATACGCCGTTTTCATCTTCCTTAAGGCTGCCCCTCAACGTGTTTGCCGAAGATGCAAGCCGCTTGCACAGCGCGTCAAGCTCCTCCACGGGTCTTTGTTCAAGCGTAAGATTCATGCGCTTATAAAGCGAAGGGCGCATGTAGTTAAAGCCCCAGTCAATATAGAACAGCGCAAACATGAAGGACGCGAACACGCATACGCCCATAATGAAGCTCATCAGCCGCGCAAAGCGAAGCCTGCCGGAAAAAAGCTTAACTATGAACATGATAACGAGCACTATTGTCGCCACTATAAGCCCAAATACCACGCATTCGGACACGGATACGCCCCGCGCAAGCGAGGTTATATACCCCAGCGCGCGGCTGATATAAGGATACAGCGGAGCGCTGTATACGCTTTCCGTGATTTCCGGATATTTTGCGGCAAGTATGCCTATGCCGTAAAAGGCCGGAATAAGCAGCAGCCACGGCAGTTTTCTGAAAAACGGTTTCCATTCGCCCGCATAGGGGCTTTTTCTCTTAGTATTATCCATGCGGATATTATACCACGCATCAATGCAGCGTAAATGTTAAAATTTTGCGCTTATTTTGGGCGATAGAACTCAATAAGCTTCTGCATATCGGTTTCCTTGGGGGATTCTATCATGGTGGTTACGTTGACTCCCGTTTCGCCTTCGGGGAAAAGATAAAGCGTGGGGCCTAAACGGAGCGTATTGTCATATACGGCGGCATGCAGCAGCGCATACGGCAAATAGCCCTCCGCATACGCAAAAAGGCTCGCTTCGCCCCATGTGCAGCTTATCGTACCGGCAAAAAGCTCATTGGGCAGCAGCGGAATATCGTTCAAATATGCAAAGCCGAGTGAATCCGTGTAGGCCGATGCTTTGCACTCCGCAGCTACGATATATGCGCCTGCTATAGGCTCCATGGTATATGCGTTCACGGCCTGCACGCGCAGACTGCCGCGCCGTATGCCGTTGGCTGCGGAAAGCACCGCTATAAGCAGCGCTATTGATGCGATAATTATAATTAAAATGCGTTTATCCTTCATGGCATAAAATATGATGAGCATGGGGCAGAATATGTGTTATAATTAACCAATCATTAGACAGATGAGGAGGATCAGGCATGGAAGCATATAAGGACAAAGCATGGCAGCGCAGCATGAAGCTGCGGCTGGACATAAACGGCATGATGGCCGATTTTGTGGGCGAACATGGCTTGAACATGGCGGATATAGAAAAAAACAGCGTGCAGTATAAAAAGGCGGCTGAAAATATGGCTGCAAAGCGCGCGAACATGAAATGGCGCGAACTGCCGCATAACCAGGCGGAAGTGGTGGCGCGCATAAAGACGGTCGCCGAAAAGGTGCGGCGCGAATATGATGCATTCGTGGTACTTGGCATAGGCGGCAGCGCGCTTGGCCCCATAGCCGTTCAGCAGGCGCTAAGCCATATGCGCTATAATGAACTTAGCCGCGAACGCCGCGGCGGGCCTAAGCTTTACGTTGAGGATAATGTTGACCCTGAACGCATGGCGTCGCTTCTGGATGTTATAGACGTTGAAAAGACTATGTTCAACGTTGTAACAAAATCCGGCGGAACGAGCGAAACCATGTCACAGCTTCTTTATATCACGCGGATATTGAAGGATAAGCTTGGCGATAAGTGGAGCGAGCATGTTATTGCGACAACGGATGAAGTAAAGGGCAACCTGATAAAGATAGCCAAGGCGGACGGGCTGGAAACATTCTATGTGCCGGACGGCGTAGGCGGAAGGTTTTCAGAACTTTGTCCTGTCGGCCTTATTGCGGCGGCAGTATGCGGAATAGATATAGAAGAACTTCTTGCAGGCGCGGCGTATATGGATGAACTTTGCTCTGAACCCGATTACCGCAGCAACATGGCTTACATGGCGGCTATATGCGAAACGGAAGCGATGAAAAAAGGCTGCAACATAAGCGTTATGATGCCGTATGCCGATTCGCTCAAGTACATTGCCGATTGGTATGCGCAGCTTTGGGCGGAAAGCCTTGGCAAGCGCACGGATAACGGCGGCAGCGTTGTGCATACAGGCCAAACGCCTGTGAAGGCGCTGGGCGTTACGGATCAGCATTCGCAGGTGCAGCTTTATACCGAAGGTCCGTTCGATAAGGTGATAACGTTTATAGGCGTGGATAAATATAGGAGCGAGGTGACAATACCGCACAGCTTTGACGATATTGCGGACGTTGCATTCCTGAGCGGGCATAGCTTCAACGAACTTATAAAGAGCGAGCAGATGGCAACGGAATACGCCGTTACCCGTTCGGGGCACATGAATAAAACCATAACCCTGCCGGTAGTAAATCCATTCACGATAGGCGAACTGCTGTATTTCTTTGAAATTCAAACGGCCTATGCGGGCGAACTGCTTAACATAAATGCATTCGATCAGCCGGGCGTTGAGGAAGGCAAAAACGCCACCTATGCATTGCTGGGCAAGCATGGTTACGACGAAAAGCGCCGCGAATTGGACAGCGCAAAGCCAAAGAAGGCAGAGTATATATTCTGATAAACAGCGCATGAATATGTGGCCGCTTTGTAAAATGAGCTAATAAGGCTTAACAAAGCGGCCTTTTTAGTGTAAAATCAAAGCTGTACCCCAACCTGAACGGGAGGAGAGATAAGCTATGGTAAAGAGAGGCGTTGCGCTGCTTATTGCGCTGATAATGCTTTGCATGTGCGGCTGCACGGGCGGGCAGGCCGATGATACGGCAATAAATACAACCGAAACGGACGCGCCGGAGCAAACCGGCCAACCGGCCGAAGATGAAACAGACGGGCAGATTGCGGCGAAAACATTCCCGATACTTGGGCTGATAATAGACGACGACGGAAGCGACAGCGCACGGCTTACAATGTATGGCTTCCTGCGCACGGCGGAAACGCTTTGCTATGCGTCAAAGGTATTCCGCGCAAAAGCGGGGGATGAAGCAACGGCGGCGGTTGATGCGGCTAAAGCCGAGGGTATTACGGCCATTATGATATTCAATCCGGACTCAAAGAACGATGCTGCTGTTGAAAAGGCTGTTTCGCTTGGCATGAGCGTTGTTGCGCCGTATTATGAATGCAAAGTTGCGGGCATAAAGGCCAACGTTGTTGCGGATACGGATGAATACTATGATGAGCTTGCCCGCGGCCTTGCGGGCAGAATGGAAGAGCGCAGCCTCAAATCAGGCCGAATATTGGTATACGGAAGGGATACAGAGAAAGCCTATGAAGCGTTTTGCGCATCGATGAAGCAGAATTATCCGCAGTTTGTTGTGTGCCAATTTGCGCGCACAGCCGCGGATGAGGAAGGCGCGATAGACGAACTGGCCGATTTTATATTGAACAACCGCGACATAAAGGGCGTTTACGCCGTGGATGAGGATGCGGCGCCGATAGCCGTTAAGGCAAGGAGCCGCGCACAGAAACGGTTCAAAAACGAAGGCGCGTCAAGCCCGACCCCAACGCCGGAAACAACGGCAGGCGCTTTGGCGCAGCCTGAATACACGCCCAATCCCGCGCTGCTTACGCAGATAATGATAACCGTGTTCGGCACGGGGCTAAGCGGGGAAAACTATAAGCTTTTTAACGATAACGACATATACGCCCTGTGCATAGAGCCTTATTACGAGGCGGCGGCGCAGGGAACTATGACGCTGGACAGAATAGTAAGGGGCGAAAGCATAGCAAGCGTTGCGCGGGTGAACAGGCCCATAGTGCATAGCGATACGGCGGATAAATATACTGCCATTTACGAAAGCATGCTTGCCGCATTCGCTGCCGGAACGGACGGAAATGTTTGATCTTAAACTGCTGAAAAGAATAGATTGGTTTACGATACTGCTGGTCGTGGGGCTTGTTACCTTCGGCCTTATAAGCATAGCAAGCATTATGGCTTCGCCCTTCAGCGGGGAGGAAAGCTCCATAGGCGACTATACGGCAAAGCTGAACATGGTGTATGTCAACAAGCAGGCGGTAAACTTCATGGTGGGCGCCGCGGCGTTTCTGATAATAATAATATTTGACTATCAGCAGGTGTTCAAGCCACTTATTAAGTTTGCATACATTGGCATAGTGGGCTTGCTGGTGCTGCTTATAGTTATGGATAAAACGCAGCGCGGCATAACGGGCTGGTTCGTGTTTGAGGCGATAGACCGCGCGATACAGCCGGGCGAGCTGTGCAAAATATGCGTAATAATCGCGCTGTCCAAAATAGTAAGTGAGGATATGGATAAGCACGACGGCAAGCTAAAAACGTTCAAGTCGATATTCTATGCCGCTGCCGTATGCATCGGGCCTACCGCGCTGATAATGGTTCAGCCGGACTTTGGCACGGCGTTCGTGCTGCTGTGCATAATGGTAATGATATTCTTTATCGCCAAAATATCATGGGGCTATATTGCCGCGGCTGCGGCGGCCGTCGCTGCGGGGCTGCCGCTTGCATATTTCTTTGTGTTTAACGACGATCAAAAAGGCCGTATAACCGCGTTCCTCAATCCTGAATCGGATGTTCAGGGCAGCGGCTATAACGTTATGCAGTCCAAAATAGCCATAGGTTCGGGCCAGTTATACGGCAAAGGCTACTTTTCATCCGGAACGCTTGCGCAGCTGAGATTCGTGCCGGAAAGGCACACGGACTTCGTTTTTGCAGGCATTGTGGAAGGCGTGGGCTTCGTTGGCGGGGTTCTGCTGATAGTTGCATTCTTCCTGCTGATATTCCGATGGATATGGATAGCGATGCATGCCAAGGATTATTTCGGCATGTGCCTTGTGGCGGGCTGCGCGGGCATGCTGCTGGCCCACGTTTTCGAAAACATAGGCATGACGATAGGCCTTATGCCGGTCACGGGCATACCGCTGCCGTTTATAAGCTACGGCGGATCGAATCTGCTTACGAACATGATAGCCGTCGGCATAGTTGAAAACGTGTGGATGCGGCGGCCGGAGAAAAAGTAGGCCGAGGAACAAAAACAGAAGAATTTACATGCACCCCTTGCGCATATATATCTTTCGCGGGGGTGCTTTATTATGGCTGTAATAATCGAAAAAGCGGAAACGGGAGCATTTGTAACAAACAGTTTGGGAATGGGCAAGCGAAACTTTGCGCCGCGGCAAAGGCGCGCTCCGCGGCACGGCGGGCGCAAGCCGTATGCTGTGAGCATGATGGTCAAAATAGCGCTGTGTGCGTTGTCATGCGCGGCAGCGCTGCTGTTCAGGCTGCATGGGCAGAACGATGCGCCTATGCAGCAGGTCATGGCTGAAACGAGCGAAACGCAGAGCGAGGATAAGCTGGACGAAATGCTGGGCAGGCTTAAATTCGTTGAGTTGCCGGGCATACTTGAGGTGTTCGCGCCGCAGGAACTTATGGCGCTGCCGGTGTCCGGCAGCGTGACCGCGGGCGCGGATGACGGCGAAGCGCTTTGCATAGCTGTGAGCGGGGATCAATATGTGTATGCGCGGCTTGAGGGCACGGTGAAGGAGACCGGCGCGAGCAAGGATATGGGCCGATATGTGTGCATAACGGACGGCAAAACGGAAATATGCTGCTACGGACTTGAAAGCGTGAGTGTTGAAGAAGGCCAGCCCATCGGCGCGCAGGACAGCATAGGCAGCGCGAAGGACGGGGATAAGCTGACGATAGAAACCAGGCGCAACGGCCGCCCGGTGGACGCGGCGGAGTATTTCAGGATGGATGCACAGGCGTGAAGATAAGGCTTTTTACGCTGGGGCGGGCAGATATAAGCATAAGCATAGGCGCGCTTATGGTGGTCATTGCGGCGGTGCTTATGGGCAGGGCGGGCGAATTGGCGTTGAGCATGGCGGCATTGAGCCTGCACGAAGGCGCGCATACGCTGGCGGCGATGGCTGCCGGCAAGCGCGTGGGTGAAATCGAGCTTACCTCAGTGGGGCTGTGCGCGACGATAGCGGGCAAACGGCCAAACGTGTTCGATGAATTGTTCATTGCGTCCGCGGGGCCGCTTTTCAGCCTGTTCAGCGGACTTGGGTGCTATTGCGTGAATAAAAGCGGGCTTATAGCGGCGGACATAGTGGAGCAGTTTGCGTATATAAATATTGCCATAGCCGCCGTGAACATAATCCCCGCCGTGCCGCTTGACGGCGGAAGGATGCTTGAATGCGTGCTCAGGCATAAGCTTGGCGGCAAAAGCGTAAGGCTTATATGCATGCTTACGGGCATGACCTGCGGCGCGGCGGTGGCAGCCGCGGGAATATATGCCGCCATATATGCTTCAGCCCCGCCGATGGGAGCGGTATTCGGCCTGTTCATAGCCGTATCCGCTGTGCGGCACAGCCGGGAGCAGGATGTTTATCCTGCTCGCAGGCTGGCCAGTTCGCGCGAAAGGATAAGCGCGGGGCTTGGCACAGGTATAGCGGGCGTGGCAATGGACCAAAATGTGCCGGCGAAACAGGCGCTAAGGTGCGCGCGGGGGAGCGGGATTACCGTGTATGCCGTGCTTGACAGCCGAATGCGCACGATAGGCTATGTTAACGAAGCGGAGATATACGAAGCCATGGCGCGCAAGGGCGCGCAGATAACACTGGGGCAAGCAATTATATATAAATAATGCGCCTTACAACGATTGACCGCGGCGCGTATAGATGTTAAACTTAATAAGTTTGAGAGTGCTATATGGCAAACTATGACCCCCTTGCAGGGGAGCGTGGATTGAAATGGCGTTATTGCCAATAAACGCGTGCAAGGGGAGAATCATTTCCCCCACATGGGCAGCGTGGATTGAAATGAGAGAGCAATACGCCTATGCTAGATGGAAGCTGGCTAAAAAAGGCTGTCCCCCCTCGCGGGGAGCGTGGATTGAAATGGTGTAACGCCAGTAAGCGTACAAAAGAAGGAGACCCGCTTCTTTCGCAGGGAGCGTGGATTGAAATAATGGCTATATGCCTACGGAGGATAAAACTTGGATAAGGTCAAGGTAAGTGATAGACTGCTGCTGAGCGTTGAAAAGCCGGCCCGGTACACCGGCGGGGAGCTGAACAGCATAGTGAAGGAGACGGCGCGGCTGAGACTTGCGCTGTGTTTCCCGGATGTTTACGAAATAGGCATGAGCCATCTCGGTTCGCGCATATTGTATGAAGTTGTAAATTCACGCGAGGAATACGCGTGCGAAAGATGCTTCGCCCCCTGGCCGGATATGGAAAAGGCTATGCGGGAAAACAACGTGCCCATGTTCACGCTCGAAACCCGCACGCCGCTTGCAGAGTGCGACATTGTGGGCTTTTCGCTGCTGTATGAAATGTGCTACACAAACATTCTAACAATGCTTGACCTTGCGCATATACACAAGCGCTCGGCTGACAGGGGTGAGGATGAGCCGATAATAGTTGCCGGCGGCGGCTGCGCCTGCAACCCAGAACCCATTGCGGACTTTATGGATGCAATAATGATAGGCGACGGGGAAGACATGATAATGGAAGTGTGCGATGCCGTGCTCGCGGCAAAGGAAGCCGGGCTGAGCAGGCGGGACACACTTAAAAAGCTTGCTGCGATACAGGGCGTGTATATTCCGGCATTTTATAAGGAAAAGCGCGGCGATAACGGCGAATACATGGGCGTGGAGAAAACCGAACATTCCGCACCGGACAAGGTAGAGCGACGCATACTGATGGACCTTGACGGGGCGCAGTACATAAAAAAGCCCATCGTGCCGTATATCCCCATTGTTCACGACCGCATAGCGCTTGAACTGTTCCGCGGTTGCACCAAGGGCTGCCGCTTCTGCCAAGCGGGCTTTATATACCGCCCGATAAGGGAAAGAAAAATGGAGACCGTGCTCAAAGCGGCGGACGAGCTTATAGGCTGCACGGGATATGATGAAGTATCGCTGTTTTCGCTTAGCTCCGGCGATTATTCGCACATACATGAGCTTGTGCCGCAGATAATAGACCGCTTCAGCAGCGAGCATGTGTCCGTTTCGCTGCCGTCGCTCAGGATAGACAGCTTCCTTAAAGAGGACCTTGAGCGCATGCAGTCCGTAAGAAAGGCGGGGCTCACGTTTGCGCCGGAAGCCGGAACACAGCGGCTGAGGGATGCCATAAATAAGGGCGTCAGCGAGGATGATTTGCTGCGCGCGGTGAGCGACGCGTTCTCTTCCGGCTGGAACGGCGTTAAGCTTTATTTTATGATAGGCCTGCCTACGGAAACGGAGGAGGACATATTGGGCATAGCGGAGCTTGCGCGAAAGGTATCTGCGCTGTTCTACTCCATGCCGAAGGAAAAGCGCGGCAAGGGACTTAGGCTGAGCGTGAGCGCGTCAAGCTTTGTGCCGAAACCTTTCACTCCGTTCCAATGGGAGCCGCAGGACAGGAAAGAAACGCTGATAGAAAAACAAAAGCTGCTTAAAAGCGCGCTAAAGGGCATAAGGGGAGTTGAATTCTCCTATCATGAGCCGGATATAAGCGTGCTGGAAGCCGTGTTTGCCCGCGGGGACAGGAAACTTGCGGACGTGCTGGAACGCGCATGGGAGCTTGGCGCGCGGTTTGATTCGTGGGACGAGCATTTTAAGCTTGACGCATGGAACACCGCATTTGAACAGACGGGCGTTGATCCGGACGCATATGCGCACAGGCGGCGTGAAAAGGACGAGGCGCTGCCGTGGGATCATATAGATTCAATAGTGACAAAGGCATATCTTGTGCGCGAAAGCGAACGGGCATATCGCGCGGAGGTAACCAAGGATTGCAGGCTTGGCTGCAACGGCTGTTTTGGAGAGAAGTATGCGACTTATTGCAAGATTAACTAAAATGGAACCGGTGCGCTTTGTTTCGCATCTGGATATACTGCGTCTGCTTCAGCGCACGTTCAGGCGTGCGGGAGTGCCGCTCAGCTATTCGCAGGGATTCAACCCGCATCCGCTGCTTTCTTTTGCAACGGCGCTCTCCACGGGCTATACAAGCGGCGCGGAATGGATAGACGTAAAGCTTGATAAGGATATGGATACGGATGAGTTCCTGTCGAGCGTAAACGCCGCGCTGCCGGCAGGCTTTGAATTTAAGGAAGCATATGCCGTGGAGGACAGGCTGCCTTCGCTTACGGCGCTGCTTGAAAGCGCAACTTACCGCGTAACATTCGGCA
>CAVDFM010000016.1:19003-21314 GCA_963608365.1 bacterium
GAACTGAAAAAGGATATAGCCACGCTCTTATCCGGCGAAATAATTGTTGAAAAACGCACAAAGGGCGGGCTGAAAAACGTGGATATTCGCCCGCAGGTAATTGAAGCCGATGTGGCGGAGGAGGCGGGCCATGCCGTGCTTACGGTAAAAGGCGTGCTGAATACATCCGGCAGCTTGAACATAGAGCTTTTGATGGGGGCGCTTGCAAGACAAAGCGGAAAGAGCTATGATTACAGCGTGCATAGGGTGAACGTTGAATTTATAGGAGGGAGGAGTACGCCCGTTTAATAGGCAATGTGAAATGAGCGAATCAGGACTTGAAAAAGAGATAATTGTTGACATCAACCCGTATCAGACCAGAGTGGTGCTGCTGGAGCAGGGCGCGCCGAGCGAAATATATATAGAACGCCGCGGGCGCGAAAGGCTGGTAGGAAACATATATAAAGGCAGGGTGCAGAACGTTTTGCCCGGAATGCAGGCGGCGTTTGTGGACATTGGCCTTGAAAAAAACGCATACCTTTTTGCGGGCGATATACAGCACGATAAGCAGGACTTTATATTCGACGGCAAAGAAACGCAAACCGTAAATACCGTGCCCAACATAAAGGACATAGTGAAGGTTGGGCAGGAGATAATGGTGCAGGTGGTGAAGGAACCCATAGGCACCAAGGGCGCGCGCGTTACCACGAACATAACCCTGCCCGGTCGCACGCTTGTGCTTATGCCGTCGGTGGACTATATAGGCGTATCAAAGCGCATAGAAAGCGAGGCTGAGCGCACGCGGCTGAGGGACGCGGCGCAGTCCGCTGCGAAGGATTTCAACATAGGCGCAATAGTAAGGACAGCGGCCGAGGGCAAGAGCGAAGAGGAGTTCCATGCGGACTTTGCCTTCCTTACCCGCCTGTGGGGGAGGATACAGCAAAAGAGCGAGCTTGTGAGCGCGCCGCGCCTGCTGCACGCGGAGGAGCCGTTGGTATTCAGAACCATACGCGATCTTTTTACGCCGGACATAAAGCGCCTTGCCATAAACGACAGGGAGTTTTATGAGCGCGTGCTGCTGATAGCCAACATAATTTCGCCTTCGCTCAAGAACAGGGTGCAGTTATATGAGGATATTCCGGACCTTTTTGACCAGCTTGGCCTTGAAGCGGAAATAGACCGCGCGCTTGCGCACAAGGTTTGGATGAAGAACGGCGGCTATATTATAATAGACCAGACCGAGGCGCTGACCACGATAGACGTAAACACCGGCAAATACGTGGGCAGTACGGATAATTTGCAGGAGACCATAACCGAGACCAACTGCGAAGCGGCGCGGGAAATAGCGCGGCAGCTCAGGCTTAGGGATATAAGCGGCATAATCGTTGTTGACTTCATAGACATGGACGAAATTGCGGACAAGGAGCGTGTGCTTTCAACGCTGCGCGAGGAGATGGCGAAGGATCGCACAAAGTCCCACGTGCTTGGCATAACGCAGCTTGGCCTTGTTGAAATGACGCGGAAAAAAACGCGCCAGTGCATATCCCATACGCTGCAAAGCCCGTGCCCGTATTGCGGCGGCACAGGCAAGGTGCTGAGCGTTGAAACCGTTGTGCTCAAGGTCAGGAAGCAGCTTATGCGGCTGATGGCCAAAAACGAAGCGAAGAATTTTCTCATCCGCGTGAACGAGGCCGTGGCGGAATCCATAGCGGAAAATTCGGACCCGCATTCGGGCATACTTCCCGTACCAAAGGGCGGCGCTGTATATGTTGAGGCGGCGGATATGCACATAGAAAAATATGAAGTATCACCCCTTACGGAAGCGCAGGCGGAGGAGCATTATCGCCGCGGTGCGGTGCGATACGGCGGATGATAAAAAATTGCGGCTGAATTTTACCAAAAGGTAGTGACAGCGGGCGAATTATATGCTATAATTCCTAATTGTCGGCGTAATGCCGCAGGCCAATGTAGCTCAGTTGGCAGAGCAGCGCACTCGTAATGCGCAGGTCAAGAGTTCGAATCTCTTCATTGGCTCCATTCGGGGCGTAGCGCAGCTTGGTAGCGCGTTTGGTTCGGGACCAAAAGGCCGGGTGTTCAAATCACCTCGCCCCGACCATATAAAAGTGCTGAAAACACTAAGGTTTTCAGCACTTTTATGTTTTGGTGATATTGCTGAATGCGGCATGAAAATGGGGCAGGAACACAATTTGGAACACTAAGCGGTCAAAACCGTAGCTAAATTGCATTGATGGAGGAAAGGAGAACCATCAATGGCAACAATCAGTAAACACCAAAAGGACGGGAAAGTAGTATCATACAAGTTTAGGGTATT
>CAVDFM010000017.1:0-5284 GCA_963608365.1 bacterium
GCCGCATTAAAGGTCAATGTTTCTGACTTTCTCGCCGTCCGGAACACCAATTTGGTCTTTGCCCACGGCGAATTCCGCAAGCTATCTACACTTTCCGAGTCAAAGCAGGACTATGTTCGGGAATCGGTCGAAGAATACTTTAGCCGATTCTATACTGCCGTTGAACTTCTTGGCGGCGAGGTGCTTCCCGATGCACCTAAGTGTCATTCACTACCTATGACCGGCAGCATTGAAGAAGATGCTAAAGCCATGCGTCAGCATCTTGGAATCGCCACTGAAGGCCCTGTGAATGACCTTATTACCACCCTCGAAAACAAGGGTATCTTAATATATGTCTTTAGCATTAAGAACAATAAGTTTTCAGGGATGAATGGTTTTGTAAACAGCAGGCCATATATCATTGTAAATGGCTGTATGAGTCCTGAGCGGAACAGGTCCACCATTTCCCATGAATTGGCTCATTTGATGTTTGATTGGCCTCAAGACATGAGTGAACAAAAAGTAGAAGCTACCGCAACCGCCATCGCCGGTGCTTTCCTTTTCCCACGTGAAGATGCCGTGCGTGAACTGGGGATTCATCGAAACAGCGTCACTAAAGATATGACTCTCGTTTGCCAAGAATACGGTATCTCCATGTACCTTTTAGTTAAAAGAGCGGAGATTGCCGGAATTATTTCCAAGGATGCCGCAAAAAGTTTCTATATCATAGCTAACAACCTTGGTTGGCGCACCAATGAGCCGAGTCGCATAAAGTCGGAAAAGCCAATTCTTTTTGAGCAGCTTGTTTTTCGTGCCGTAAGCGAACACGAAATCAGCATCCAGCGTGGAGCCGAGCTGCTTCAAATGCCATATGACAGCGTTGTCTCCAGTTGCTGTTTTGATGAGGTCTAACGAATGGAGTTCATCAGTAGCGATACGAATGTATGGATTGATTTTAAGGCTATATCCCGTTTATATCTGCCTTTCATGCTTCCATACACTTACATAATGTATACAGAGTCAATAGCTTCCGAACTATTGACACCGATTGGATTCAAGAAAGAATTGACCGAAGCCGGCCTGGTAAGCGTTGATATCACCATCGAGGAGTTTTTTCTTGCAGAGTCTTGGGGTAGCATATACCCCAAGCTTTCGGTCCAGGACCGTATAGCGCTTGCAATCGCCAAGGAACGAAAGATTATTCTCCTAACAGGAGATATGGCGCTAAGAAAAGCAGCGCAAAAAGAAGGCGTTTCCATTTTAGGCACTCTCGGTTTACTGGACAAGCTATTCAAAGGCGATTACATAACGCAGGCAGAATATAAATACTGTCTTTCAGAACTGCAAAAGCACAATGGTCGCGTGGTTCGACTTCCCCGCGAAGAGATTCAAAAGAGACTTGATAATATAACAAATAAACCGTAATTCTCCCCGCCCCGGCACATACCGGAGCGGGTTTTATTATCTTTCCCCTACCCCTTCAGCCCCAGCACAAGCGATTCTATCACGGCCTCTATCTCGTCCGGGTTGGCGGTATAGCCCTTCTTTTCAAGGAAGGCGAGCACATAGGCTTTCTTCTCCTCGCCGCGGCCGGAGCCTTGGTAGAGCTGCTCTGCGGCATTCACCGCAACGCGGGCCCACAGGAGAAGCTCATCGCGCTGCTTCTCGTCCGTGTTGGCCTTTATCCACGGGACAAGGAACGTGGTCACAAGCGCTGCCACCAGCAGAATCGCCGCATTGATAATGGGCGTTAAGTCAATCATAGTCTGTTTCCTCGCTTTCTTTTGCACATTTTGTTTTACATATCTTGATTCCCGCAAGCGCGCCCACCTCAACGCCCCAGAAGGCGAACCAGCAGGTCGTAAGCGTTGGGGAAATTTCAAGTTGGGTAACGAATTGCAGCACGAACGCCGCAGCCGTGTACAGTATATTGCATACTATGGCGGCAATAACCACCTTGGTTGATGTTTTCATGGGCGTCACCGCTCTATTATGCTGTTGGATAGTTCGTCGCGGACTTTCTTCAGCCCCTCTATCCCGTTCCCATCGATTGAATGATTGACCAGGTGGAACAGCGCCTTCAGCACGATTTGGTTCGTCTCCTCCTGTTTTTGGAGTATTTCATCAATCTCTTCAAAGTGTTCCTTGGCTTCCTTTTCGTGTGCTTTCTCTTGTGTTTTCACTTCCGCTATGTCCGTTCTCATGTCCTTTACCGGTGAAAATATGTCCCTCACAGCCTTAACGGCGTTCGCAATAAGAATCATACCGGTAAGGGTAAGCGTTACCCAGTTCCACCACTCCATTTCCATGTTCAGCCCCTCCAAACGCCGCCGAGGGTTGTTATGGTGTCCTTGCCAGCCTTGCCGTCCGGCGTAAGTCCCTGCCGCTTCTGGTAGGCTTTTACGGCCGCTTCCGTAGCCGCGCCGAATGCTCCGTCCGCCGTGACGCCTATGCGCCTTTGCAGCTCCTTCACGTCATCCCCGCGCAGCATGGGGTCCATTCGCTTGAGCACACGGGATACATTCCACTCACTCTTGCCCGTGCCATAGTCAACATCCTTCAGATATCCCCACTTTTCCCACGGCTGTGTGGATAACTTGGACTTCACAACGCCGTATTCCGTCCCGCGCGCCTCTATAACCCAGCCATCGCCGACATATACGCCGATATGCCCGTTTTTCCAAAGCACAATACCGGCCGCCTCCGGCATGGTTGCCATACTTCCGGTTTCGGAGCAGCTTGTTTTTATGAACCTGTTGGCGGTCCTGTCGCCAAACTTGGGTATAACGGTGCGTATGGCGTTCACAATAAGCCCGCTGCAATCTTCAACCTTTCTGCCGTACCAGCGGGCGCAGTCCGCAATGAAGTATGTGTTGCGGTCCCTTGTTTTGGGCACTGACCGTTTCTCATTGGTCCATTTCTCCGCAAGGGCTTGCGAATACGTTTCACCCTGCCCGCCGTAAACATAGCCATGGCGGTTCTTCCCGCCCACTATGCCCGCGCGCACGGTTTCGATTTGGCCGCCAATGTCGGCAGCCTCCTTACAGTAATTCAAAAATGTATTTACAGGCACTTTTGCCATTTTCGTTTCCTCCGATCCAATAAAGGCCGGCCTGCTTTGACCGGCCTGCTACATATTATTGTTCTTGTCCCTCAAAGTGTGCCTGAATGTCCGCGGGGTCGTATAGCAAGGGGTCTATCGCCCGATAACAGGTATACACCGCGCCGTCCTTTGCGCTCCTTACCCGCATGCCCACGCTTGCCGCCATGTTGTACACATACGGATACACGCCGCTTCCATCGGGCGCGGGGCGAACGCCGTAGATAGCTTCCGTACCCGTGCTGAATGGCGGCTGATGTACAGCCGATGTAACGGGCTGACGGCAAAAGCCTACTTTCCCATCATATGAAAAAAGGTCATACTGTGCGTATGCCTTTCCTGCTTCCCACGGCGCAAACCCGCCTATGAACACTCCAACCGTTGCGATTGGCGCCGCTTTCGCCGCCTGTGCCTGTGCGGCTCCTGCGGCTATGTAGTCCGCCTCCCGCCTGTTTTCGTTTGCCCGCCATGTGCGAGCTGCATCTATCGTTCTTATAGCCATGCTTTATCCCTCCCCCGTAAGAATATCTATTATTGCATACGGGTCATCCCGCTGTGCAGGTTCTTCGATAGGCGCATATGTGAACGAAAGCTGCGGCTCGCTGTCGCTTAAATCAACAGTCACGCTTACCGTGCGCGCTTTGCCGTCCTCATCAACCTCCGCAAATGCCGCTTCGGTCTCCACATCAGGCTCAGTCCATTCAAGCACGCCCCAGTTCGTAAGCCCAAGCGCCATCGCTTCTTGTTCAGCAGGATAGTCCTTTCTTATGTCTCCTTCTGCTGAGTAGATATAAAGGCATTCACCGTTTGCTATGTTATAATAAATTCTGCGTCTAAACATAGTCCCTCCTCAGTAAGCAAGTTCATACGTCCATGTATAGCCCGGAAATCTTGATTGTGCTACTATATGAACCGTAAGCATACCTGTCGCCGCATCATAATGCCCCGTAACCGTTTTATATACGCCCTAGTCTTTTGTAAAATCCAGAGCCCATCCCGTCTGATAGTCCCCGTTATCATCAGTTTCACCACAAACTATGCCGAAAGTTCCGACATTTACGTTCTGTATGTAATAGATTATTATTAGCTTCGGTGCCGATGGCAGCCCCGTTATAGTCATACCATCAGCATATGTATGTACTGCTGTGCCCTTTATGTATCCCCCGCCGTCACCTGCCACGGCATTCGTTCTTCCAACCATTGTTTTACCTCCAAATGATTATAGTCGGTATCGTCAGCGCGGCAGTCGGCGCGGCCTTTGCGTAAAGATACACGCCGCCGGCATAGGTTTGGCACACGGGCGCCAAGTTGCCGCCTACCGCATCGGCAGGGGCAAACGCCACCTCCGCAAACATATCGGCAGTAACGCCGCTGCATGCAACCGCCGCCCTGTACGGGAAATCGGCATATGTGCTGTCTGAAGCCCAGGCGGACGACTCAACCGCCTTAGCCGCAAACGTGAGCCGCTGCGGCTGCGCGCCTATTGCCGAAGGTGTGATGGGGTCGCTGCCGCCCGTTGCATGCGTGCTTGCGTGGGGCGCAGGCGGCTCGTCCTCCCCGCCGCTCAAATCCGCAATGCTTTTGGAAGTCGTAAAAAGCTTTACCGGGGCGGATATGGTCGTGCCGGAAACGGGCACGCGGTAAAGCGGCATCTGGTCAAATGCCGCATCCCCTTCAAGCAGGTCGTTATGCGTAAGCGCAGGATCCGCCGTCGTACCGGATGTTTCCGTTCCCTGAACAACAACGAACGCGCCGCTTTCCACAAGCGTTGAAGCATCCTGCGAATACTGGAACGCGATTATGTCGCTGCGCTTCATGCCCTGCCCCGCGTTGGCAATAAGCAGGTCAACATAGCTTCCCGCGGGGATGCCCGCCGCCGCGCCGTTGTCCATCAGCTTGCCGTCATAGATGCGGATAGTGTTGTTCCCTATGTACTCCGCGCGGAACTTTTCCCCAACGGGCAAAACGAATCTGCCCGCGCCGAATATTGCCGCGTTTATGCCGCGGTCGTTTTCCGCAGTCACATGGGGTTCGCCCCAGTAACCCGTAATCAAATAATTCTCCGTCATTTTGTTCATCCACCCGCCTTGTACTCAATCTTTATAGCGCCGTTGTTTATCTTAACGATTTTTTGCTCCACCACCGCCGTAACGCTTACGCCGCTGTGTATATCGGATGCGCCAACGATATCGCCTATATCGTATG
>CAVDFM010000017.1:5294-18046 GCA_963608365.1 bacterium
ATGTAAGGCCGCTTGCAGCAGGAATTGAGATCTGCGCCGTGTCGCTGTTGCGCAGCTCCTCAAGCTTCTTTATGCCGTCGCTTCGCAGTTCCTCGGTGGAGGTGTTGTCGTATACCTCAGCCACCTCGTCAAGGCCGGAATAATACTTCGTGTCGCCTATTCTGCCAAAGCCGTCCGCATAAAGGTGTATAACCTCGCGCTCTGCAAGTTCGCCCTTGCCCAGGCACACAAGGTGGTTCACCTTCTGCCCAAACTGCCGCACGCTCAGCCGCGCAACGTCCCCATCCACGGGGAACGCCGTGTAATCCGTCACCGGCACGGCACAAAGCCGCACGGCCCTGTTTTGCCACGCAATATTAAGCTTTGCCCCCGCGGCGGCAAGCATTGCCCGTATGCCGTCGTAGCCTTTACAATAGCGGTGGAACTGATATGCTGCTATATTTATGCCGGACTGCTTTTCGGGCGCCGCAAACAGCCCCGTAAGCCCCAATCTAGTGATAAGCGCCGCCAGCACGGCGTTCGCTTCGCCGGAAACTCTCAGGTAATCCTCGCCCGCATCGGGTTCGATCACCTTGCTGTTCAGCATACCATGCCATGTCCGCCCGCCGTAAGTTATTGTGTTTTCATCGGAAGCGGTTTTTCTTGAATCCACTATGCCGCCGTATTCGGTGCCTTCGATATATACAAACGCGCCGAAATCAAGCGCGGGTTCGCTCGCGCCAAGGCTTATTTCAAAGTCGTTCTCGTCCGCGCCGAAGGATAAATCGAATGAGTATGCCGAAAGAACGCCCTTGTCTATCCGCTTTGCATCGGTATAAATCAAGTCCATTTGGGTTCGCTCCTTTTCTCTATAACCGTCAAATCGAATCCGAACGCGCCAAGCCACGTTACCGTGTTCTGCCCCGGCGCTATCGGCTGGAATATATATGATTCGCGCCCACGCTTATCGAACCAGTTTATTTTGCCGCCCGCGGCCGTGGTAAGCGTTATGGTTTTATTCATGCTGTCTATAAGCAGCGTTTCACCGCGGCGCACGGTGCCGTTCACGGCATACACGTGCCCGTTTATAACAACGGACGGGTTGACCGCCTCGCCATAAATAAGCAGCCTGAACGCGCTGCTGCCCACGGCATCGCACACTATTTGCCTTCCTTTAAGCGAAAGCGCATAGTCATACACATAATCGTAAGGATAATCCGTGCCGCCGCCTATGCCGCTCGCCTCATCCGAATCCGGCAGGAAAACATGCGTCTGCTCCCTGTACCATGCTGGGTCGTCGCTCGTGAGCGTCAAAGTTATCTCGCACAGCCGTTTTGACATAAGGTATTTCTTCTTTGCGCTTGCCGTTATCCAGCCCGTGGTGTAATATTCGCCTACATACACTCTGCCCGGCAGCAGCGCTTCAATATCCGCCTCTGCAAGCTCCAGCAGTCTGTTCTTCGCGGCAACGGCCTCCGCCTCGGATGCGCCGTAAACCACAAGGGGCAATTTCCTTGCGGTCACGGCACGGTAAAAGCGGGAAATGCGGCTGTTTATCGTTTCATGCGCCCATGAATAGTCCCTTATGTCGCTGTAATTGAGATACACGCCGTTTTCAAGGCCGCTGAAACGCTGCCCAAGATGGTTTTCATATATAAACTTATCAAGCATATGTTTTCACCAACCTTGCAAATTCCCGCTCGCCGATCCTTATCGTATGGCCGTCCAATATGGCCTGAAGCATTTCCGCATTGCCGTTCACTATGGCGTCAAGTATTGCATAGAGTATGGATACTACCGTCTGCATCTGCGCGGCGGTCTTGTTCTCCACCGCGTTTTCTATCATGCCCATAAGCGTGCCGGTGCCGCTGACCACCTCGCTGCCCGCTTCGCCGCCGCCCATAGGCTGCCCCGTTGCTGGATTATAGCCGAATATTGTGGGCGTGGTCATGAGCAGCGGATTGCGCATGGCCTTGGCGTACCAATCTATGGACAGTTTGGGCACGGAAGGCGGATCCAGCGAAAGTTTGCCGCTTATGCTGAAATGCGGCAGCTTTATCTTTGGCAGTTCCAGCTTCATGCCGCTGAAGAAGCCCTTTATCGCGTCCACGACCTCCTTCACCTTTGCTTTGGCGGCCTCAATGGGTGTGGTTATGGCGGTCTTTACGCCGTTCCAAACGGTTACGGCGGTATTCTTTATGCCGTTGAACACGCTCGTTACGGTGTTCTTAATGCCGTTGACAACGCTTGTAACGACGCTCTTTATGCCGTTCCAAACGCTTGTAACCGTGTTCCTGATACCCGCCATAACGGTTGTAATAACGGAAACTATCGCGTTCCAAACGTTTGTTATTACCGGAAGTATAGCCTCCACGGCCGAGCTTACGGCATCTTTCACGCCCTCCCAAAGCTGGCCGAACCATTCGGGCAATCCTTCAAACACCGTTACTATCGCATCCCACACGGCCTGCAATATCTCCGGCAGGGCGTCAATAAGCGCCTGTATTATCTGCGGCAGCGCGGCTATCAGCCCCATGACGAGCTGTATCGCGCCCTCTATAAGCTGCGGCAGCGCCGCAACCAGCGCAACCACAAGCAGGCTTATAACCTCCGGCATTGCGCCGACCAGGCCTTCAACTATTTGCGGCAGCGCGCCCACAATGCCCATAACAAGCGAAATAAGCCCCTCAATCAAAACCGGAAGGTTCTGCACAAGCGCATTGACTATGCTCACAATGATCTGCGGCAGATAGTCTATTATCGGCTGAATGATTTGCGGCAGCATTGTGCATAGCGTCATAATCATGGAAATTAACGCATTCACAAGCAGCGGAATCAGCGTGGGCAATGCGGACACCAGGGTTTGCATAATCTGCGGCAATGCGGCAACAAGAGAGTTAATAATATCCTGCAAGCCCTGAATCAGAGCCGGAAGCACGCCCATTAATGCCGAAACAACGCCGGGGAACGCCGAAACCAATCCGTTAATCAAAGTTGTAGCGCCGTCGATTACGCTTGGGAGTAGCGTGTTTATAAGCGGCGGTAACATGGGCATGATTTGATTCACAATGTTCGTCAAGCCGGATGTCAATCGCGGCAAAAGCTCATTTAGGTTTTTAACTGCAACGTTTGCAAAGTTCTCAAAGGATGACGCAAGCTCATCAACCCCGCCCGACCCGTCAAGAAAATTCGCTAAAGCGGCCTTTGCCGTGCTAAGCGAACCTGCAAGTGTTTCGTTCTCTTTAGCGTAGTTACCGGCAGCGTAAGCAGTTCTTTCAAGGAACATTTCCATTGCAAGCCCAATCTTTTCCTGATTGGTCATTTCGCTTGTCGATTTCTTCATTCCCTTTTCAAGCGCATATGCCTGAAGCGTTGTATCGTTCATGGCAACGCCCAAGTTGTCCATCATGGTAAAGTTTCCCTTTGCCGCGCCTGCTATGGCTTCCATTGCTGCGCTGGTATCTATACCCATAATGGATGCAACGTCAGCAGCCCTTTGCATCGCGCTTGACGATAGCTTCATTGATTCTTCAACGCTGAACCCCGCGCCCTGAAATAGCGCACCCATTTTATTAGCTGTAGCAAGATAGTTAGACGTTGATAGTCCCATGTCTGAGAAAGCGCTCTTCGCGGTATCCTGCATAGACCGTGCATATTTTTTGAACACAGCCTCCGAGCCGCCTATGTTTTGCTCCAATTCGCCGCCTGCCATAAGGGCCTTTGCAGTTAGCCCCATAAACGCCCCGCCGGCAACTGCAAGCCCCGTAACCACAGTCTTGCCCACAGCTATAGCGCCCTTGCCTATCGACGTAAACGCCTTAGAGAGCCTGCCTTTTGCCTGCTCGCCCTTTTGGCTCGTTTCGTCCAGCGATTTGTTCGCGTTTTTGTTGTCTATCTCTATCGTGCCTAAAAGTTTGAACAAATCCATTATGCTTCACCCCCTCTTTCGGGCGAGTAGTTCCTAAGTATGTCCATTGAATGTTTTAAGGTTGTTTCCATTGCTGTTTCGGACATAAGGCGGTTATGCTTGTCGTTCTCTATTCCGGCCCTGAAATCGGCAAAGGAACCTTCAAAAACCCTGTGCAGATAAAACTCCCACAGGGCCTTTTCTTCGGTTTCACCATTGATTTGCTTCAGAAAAGAGTTAACGAAAAAACAGAACCGCCCGCTCCTAATCATTCCGTTTATAAAAAGAAACGGATCTGCGTAACGGCTGAACAGCAGATCCATAAAGCGGAACTCATTTACCCGAACAATTTGGAAACAACCTTTATAAAATCCCTAAACTCTTCCTTTTTGATGAAGTCCACAACCATTTCCGTGAACTGCGCAAGGCTGAGCGCCTTCACCTGCTCAATGGTCAAATCGGACGTTTGGGAAAGCAGCTTAAAAACCTCGTCCTCGCATTTGGGCAGGTTCTTGAATATAACGTCGGCAATTTCAAGTATCACCGCTATGTAGGTCACGGCAGACGGGGCGGATTTTTCGTCTTCGCCCTCCGCCGCCTTTTCTTCCGCTATGCCGGCAATAAGCTGCCTTATGCCGTCGTTTTCAAAGCAGGCATTGAACTCCTTAACGCCTATTTTGCCGATTATGCGGAACATCAAAAACATGTCCTCTCCGCCAAGCTGCCTGAACGTGTAAGGCTTTGCAGCGGTGCTGGTTTCAATATTTGCTTCGCTCATTTGCATCGTCCTTTCTTTTTAACCGGCGGATGCATTGTCCGCAGGGTAATAGATTTTTACGGGCAGGGTGTCAAGATCGCCGTCCAGCTCCGCATAGGCCTCCATAACCAGCTTCAGAACGCTCTGCTCCTTATTTTTGCCCTCCAGCTCGAATGCGGATTTGCACAGCGTGTTTTCAAATATGATTATGATGTCCTTCGCGCCGTTGGCGGTTTTGCCTACAAAGCCGAAATTCGCTATGTAGTCCCCCTCCTCTATGTTCGGCTTGTCAACATACATGTCATAGCCCGTAACGTCTGAGGTGCCTTTCTTGAAGTTTGTTGCGGCCTTTATGGTGTCCCCGCTCAGCTCCGTAACGCTCACCTCCATTGAAGCCTTGCCGCCAACCTTAACGGTCTGCCCCTTGAACAGCACAAGCGCCCCGTCAATATCAAGGTCGAGATATTCGCCCTCAATGCTCACCTTACCGCCGCCGGACGTTGCGCCTATGCAGGTTCCGCTCCATGCGTTGGATTTGTACTCAAGCCCGCGGTAAAATGTGCCCGCGCCGAGCAGTATGTTTTTGGGCGTGTTGGCCGTCACGCCGTGTTTACCGATAGATGCCATATCTATTCAGCCCCTTTCCATTCTTTGATTTTCAGATTGATTTGGATTGTTTTAAGTTCAGCCTCTCCCGAAGGAACATAAAACGAACCGTCAAAAAAAGCGGCTATCGCGCCGCTGTCCGTTTCACCTCTCAACCCGTATATCGGGTCGAAATGCTTCTTTATCCTGTTCTTGTCCCTTTCAAGGTCTATCATGTTCCCCCGGTTGAAGCCCGTCAAAATGAACGTAGACTCCTCAAGCCCGTCCTCCGTGGTCACGGGTTCCTCGGTTATCTCGCCCACATAGTACGGGTAAGTTATGCCGGACGACCATTGGCCGAACTCATACGGAATGCCGATAACCCCCAGCTGGTCGTTTATAAATTTAAGCTTGTCCATATGTCACAGCTCCTTCAGGCAGCTTTGCAGGCGGGCTATTATTTTGCTTTTCATCGCAACGTATGCGTTCCAGAAAGCCCTGGACGGCCTTTTGCCGTGGGTAAAATGCCCTTTGCCCTTTTCGTCAACATAGAACCAGCCGCCCTTCCTGCCGTTGCCTTCAAGGGCATATTCGCCCGTGCCGAATTCTTCCCATATGGCGTTCTGATAATCCGAACCGATATAGGCCGCATGCGCTTCGCCGTCAAGCTTATGGCGGAAGCTGTTCTTCGTCCTTGCGGTGTCCACGCGGGTATTGCGCTTTACCTGGGATTCAAGCTCGCCTGCGCATTCTTCAAGCGCCGCGTTCACCCCTTCGCCTATGGCGCCCTTCACCGCGATTGTATAATCCCTGAATTCAACGTTACTCGCCATTCCACGCGCCCACCTTCCGCAGATATATTTCAAGCTGCTTGTCCATCTCGTCCGGATTATCAATCAAAAGCACGTCGTACACCATGCCCTTTATTACCATTCGGCAGTCCTTATCCGCTGCGGCATACACCGCGGCATTGTAGCCGCAAAGGAAAACATGGGTGGATTCTTCAAGCTTTGCGCTGAAGCTTGTGTATTTGCTCTCGCCGGACTGAAGGCCAAGCCATCCGCGCACGGCAAAAGCATCTATCCATGTTTTCACCGCCTCGCCTATATCGTTTTTAGCTGCCGTGCAGGTCTGTATCACGCCTGCTGTAACGCCGCCTATGCTTGCCATGTTATTCAGCACCTTGCCTTTCTGTATGGCTTCAGGCAGCCCAGTATTGCCGCAGGATAGCCCATGAACATTGATGCGCTGTCCTCATATGTTACAGAGTGGCGGGAGAGCGTTTCGGACTTTATGCCAACCTTATCGCGGTTGTTGATTTCCCATTCCATAAGATTGCAGCAGCAGTCTATAACATCGGCAGGGTAAGCAACCTTAGTCACAAGCACATCGCTTTCGTCCTTCACGGCTTCCTCAACCGTGAATGTTGAATCGTCCGCCGTGGCAACCGTGAACAACCCCTTATTGAGCCGCGATTCGCTCACCTGAACGGTATCGCCCACGCCGAACGGCATAAGCGCCTCCATTACGAAAAGGCCGCCAATAATGTCGGCGGCCCCTCTTATATCGCGGTCCTGAAAGTTGTTGTTGGTATATGCCCTCACGGTCTGCTCAATCGCCCTCAGCTTCAGCCCGATTTTCTCATCCGTCCAGTCGTCCGGAATGTCAATCAGATCCAGCGCCTTTTCAACGGAAATAATCATCGGGGACACCGCCTTCCCTACTTATTCTCGGCATCTTTGCCTTCTGCTTCCTTGCCGTCCGCATCTTTGGCATCCTTTACTTCCTTCACTGTGTAGCCTTCATGCTCCCTGAACCAGTTGGCGAGCCGTTCGCTTGTAATGCGCGCCTCGCCATAGGCAAACTGCGCGCCGCCTGCGCCTATGCCGCAGTATTTTTTATCCTCAACGCTCACAATATAGTTCTTTGCCTTAGCCATAGTCTGTTCCCTTTCCGCCTTATCAGGCAATCTTTATATTTCTGAGAACGCCCGCGTGCGCGGTGTTCTTCAGCACGGCAGCCGCAACCATTTCAACCTCGCCGTCCTTCACGGCGCCGGGCGCATTAAAGTCGGGCAGGTACTGGCGTATGGCGCTGTCTCCGGTCAAAGACGCGGCATGGAAGCCATCGTTAACATCGAACTTGACGGCATATATATCGGTCAGCCCCGTAACGGCGGCATTGGACGCGCCTATGGTCCTGCTTATGCCGGCCTTCACGCAGTCGTTCCCGGTCACGGCGGAATCGGACACGGTATAGTTTTTACCAAGGTCCATGAACCTAACGCCATCCATGGAAGTCACCTTCCTGCCGAACGCCTCCTCGGATTCGGTCTTATAGCCAAGCAGGCGCGCCATGGTCTGCACCTTGGCAAGCATGTTGCTGTTCATCAGCAGCGCATCGGCATCGGTGTTCTTTATGAGCAGCTGTATCTTTTCATAAAGCTGGTCCGCATTGGTCTTGAGGTTGGTCATCGTGCTTACGTCTATCGCGGAGCCGGTGCCGGTGTTGTACTCGGTGGAGGTTCCGGCAAGCAGCTTGTCCAGCCCGTCAAATTCGGTGGTTCTGGTGGTAGCGTCGCCGTTTATCAGCGTGTAATGGAACAGGCTGATTGCCGCAATCACTTTTTCGCGTATCTGATACGCCATGTTGTTCCATGGGCCTTCCGCGCCTTTAAGCACGCGATCTATCTGGAACTTGCCGCCGAATATCTTCAAATCGGCTGTTTTCTTCTCCACGGTCGCTTGGTTGGCGGTGTATTCCGCGTTGATCGCACGGAACGCGGCCACCGCGGGCAGCTTCTTCTGAATATAAGCATAGGTTAGCGTGCTGCCGCCCTGCGGGGAAACGCAGTTATCAAAGGGCAGCAACTGAAGTATTTCGGATTCGCGCAGAAAGATATCAACAATCTGCTGGGAAACCTTATCCGCCATGCCGGCTTTCATTTCGGCAAGAGTCATAGCCATAATTTTCACCTTTTTAACCTTTCATATAAACTACTTTTTGTTTTCGTACTGCATGCGCAGCGCATCCGCAAGCGTGGCCGGTTCGCATTTGCCATGTTCCCCGTTGGGGAGAGGATTGGCGTCTATATCGGCTCCGCCCGCCTTTTCAAATTGGTTTGGGAACTGCGTTTTAAGGCCGGCAGCTATATCGTTCCAGCCCTTTATGTTCCCGTTTTCATCCAGCTCCAGCGTTTTGCCGTCGCCCTTCAGTTTTTCATTGACCTTGAATGTCAAATAATCGATGTCCGTAGCCTTTTCGCTAAGCAGCGCAACCTTCAACGCCGCTTTGGCCTTGGTTTCGGCAAGCTGTGCCTGGAGCTTTGCAACCTGGTTCTGATACTCCGTGAACTTGCCCTGCATATCCTCGCTGCCCTTCGTGGCCTTCTGAAGCTCCGCTATCAGCTTATTAGCCGTTTCAAGTTCGGTATTCTTGCCGGAAAGCAGCGTGTTCAGCTTGCTTATCTCCGAATCATACTTCCCTTTGCCAACGTACTCGCCTTCGGACAAATCAGCATACCTTATATGCTTCAGCTTATCGGGTTCCTTGGCGTTGGCTTCGTCCAGTTTGGCCTTCACCCGGGCATACAGTTCCGCGCCCAGCAGTTCTTCCAGTTTCATGTTTGTTCCTTTCCCATGCCGGCAAACTTTCGGCATGCGCGACAGTTTTATATCCGTATCGCAGGGATTCATCCGGCGCAGTTTTCATGTCGTAAGCCTATTTCGGACATATAAAAAAGACAGCCGTATCGGCTGCCTTTTGTGGCGTTTAGTAAATTAAAAAAGCACCGTGCCTTCGGTGCTTAGTGCAAAACTCTTTCTATTTCGTCAATCCCTATTTCATCTGTGTCGGTATCGCCGTTCCTGTCTATATCTGCAAGGAACGCCTTCCCTTCTTCGAATATTTCAACTATTGATGCAAGGTTGCCATCCTTCAACAAAACCCTGTCATACAGCTCTATCTTCATTCCGTCACCTTCTTCTTAGTCACATAAACGCTCGTCATTCTCTTTTTGCCATCATCCTCAATCCATGCGGTGAGAACATTGGCTTCCTTCCCGTTTGCCCCCGTTATCCGCATAATATATTCGTATCGCATTCCGTGACCCATATCACCCTTTTCGACGAACTTGCTCTCATCAGCGTGGCTAACAATGTTTTGCAAAAGCTCGTCGGCATTACTCTGGTCATATCCGAGTGCAATTTTGAAGGCTTTCGCTTTGTCAGGAGCTCTTCTTTGGTCCAGCGCATATCCCGTTAGCTTTTGCACCGGAATAACAATCCGTCTTTTTTCAATTATACCACTTTCCCCATACTTTTCAACGTTTTCTGCGGCTTTGAGGTACTTTGTCCTGAACTGAGCAAAGCTTTCCGCCTTATCCAGCCCAAAGAACTCCGCCCGCTCTTTAAGCGTGCTCAGTTCGTCCGCATCAAGCGCCCATCTTGCCCGCTGGAGCAGCGCACAGCGGCAGTTCACCACCTCCGCCGCGCCGCCGTTTGGGTCGCCGGGGAACATCAGCCCGTTTGAGAATTTCTCGTCCAGCCCCCTTATTTCGCCGTCAACGCGCGCATGGGAATCGCGTGTGCGTGCGTCAAGCGTGGCGTCCCATTGCTTCACCACATCGCAGCCGTTCTCCTTCGCCCTGGCGCAGGCATCCATACCGGACTGCACCTGAACGCGGTGGCCTTCCGTGCGCGCAATGCGGACGGCGTTGTTGTAGCCTATGTTCGTGTGCCCTGCAAGCTGCTGCCCCATCTGCTGAAATGACATTCCGGTGGAAACGCCGCGGCTGATCTGCGCCGTAACTTTTCTTTTCAGCTTTGCTACGTCCTCGCCAAGCCTTGAATACAAGCCGCTGCTTAACTTACTATCAAGTTGCACGGCGCGAATCATTGCCTCCTGGTCAAGCGGTATTATGAGCGGAATGCCCTGGCCGTTTATGTCATACATTGCGCCCATAAACCCATCCTCATAGCAGCGCTTCAGATAGCCGGATACGGTTTTGAACTCCTCAACGTGCATATTGTCCAAAATGCTGCCTATCTGCTTTTTCAGGGCTTCCTGATACTGCTTCTGGTATACCTTGGACTGAATCATGGATTTCAGCCGCTGCCGCTCCGCCGCGTCCTCAATGCCGTCAAGCGCCGCCTGAAGTTCGTCTATCCGCCCCTGAAGCTCCTTCGCCCTTTGGGTAATATCGTTCAGGCTTTGCCCGTAAAGCCGCTTCAGCTCCCGAATCACGGCCTCCTCGTTATCAAGGAAGCGCTCCTGCACAAGCCGCTGCCGCCTATTCACCGCTGCCCTCCGCGCCATTCAGCAGCGCCCTTGCATCGGCTGTGCCCTGCTCCTCCCTCAGCTTTTCCGCCTGAACCTTCAGTTCATCGTAGTTCAAATCAAGCTCTTCGCATATGGCTTTGAGCGTCTGCTCATCGCCCACGTTCGCGGCAACGTTCAGTATCGTGTTTATCCGTATCTGCTGAGTTTCCGCCTTGACCTTTTTATTGGCAATGTTCTCGGTTTCGTTCGTGGGGATATCCGGCGTAAGGTCGATTTTTATGTCCGAAAGCTTATAATCCGTGCCGTTTTCGCGGTTTATTTCGGCAAGCTTTATCTTTATCACCTGCTTGAGCAGTTTCTTCAGCCGCTTGTCCAGCTTGCTTTTCTTCAAATCAAGCAGCGTATAGCGCGAAAGGATAACAACGTTTGTAATGTTGCCGTCGCCAACCTGCGCCGGGTTAAAGCCCATGCCGAATATGTATATGTTCCGCTCGTCTATTTCCAGCTTTTCTTTGCGCGCCTGGTACGGTATTTCAACCGTCTGCACGTTTATGCTGCCTTCTGAATCCACGCCCACTATTTTCTTCGTTTTCAGGTTGGTTTGCAGCTCGTCCAGGTTATCCCCCTGAAAGCCCGAAACCACATACAGCGGCGTATCGAAATCGATAAGGTTGTTTGAAAGGGAGCATGCGTGCAGATCGTAATCGTCGATCAGCGCCTTTATTGGCTTCAGTCCGCTGAATTGCTTATTGTTGTTATCCAGCCGCCAGAACGGTATATATCCAAGGCCGTAGCCCATCTTTTTGCCCGTTTTGGAATCGGTATACACCACATGCGGGCGTGGGTTTACCCCGGCCGATGCATCCGGCTCTATCTTGCCGGATTCGCCGGACTGCACATAATATGTAACGTCCTTTTCGGACCATACCTGAATGCGCTTTATGGTCTTTCTGCCCTTGTCTATGCGGTCTATGTACCAATAGATTATGTACTTGCAGCCGTCGTCGGTGTCCTTTTCACGCACCTCAACAACGCCCATGCTGTCCGCGCATTGGAAAACGAGCCTGTTTTCGGCGTTCTTGTATGCGTACAGGTACTCAAAGCCCTTCGTATACGCGCCGGTTATCAGCTCCCCTATTTCCGCCCAGAACTCATCGTCAAAGTTTTCGTCGAGTATGTCCTGCAAGCCGCCTTCGTTCTTCCTGGCCCTTATCGGGTTTTCCTTTGCGGAGAGCATATATGCCGAAATCTGGTCTGCAAGTATTGCAAAAAACGGATGGCATATCTTTATGTTGGCGCGTGTTCTGTCCTCCACAAGGTTGCCGTCCGCATTGTAATAAAACAGTCTGCATTTCAGTATATCGTGCTCCGCCTCATAGTACCGCCGCCCAACGGCCGCTATACGCTTCTTTTCCGATGCGCTGTCGTCCTCTATAAAGCGCTTTATTTCGTTAACGGATAAAGCCATAATTGCCCCTTTCTCTTATATACAGCGATGCAGGCGGCAGATAGGCGGCGCCTATCGCCCCGCCCCAAAGGAGGAAGTATTTGCCGGCGCATACGCAAACTGCAAACCCGTTTTGCGCCGCTGCCGCCGTACATGCTGCGGGTAGTATCGTCATATCATCCATTTCATGGCCTTGCGCCAGCCTTCCACGCCGTATCGCAATGCCGCCATGGCGTCATCCATGATTGGCACCGGTTCATCCAAATATTCGCCGGTTTTCTCATCCTTTTTCCATTTCCATTGCTGCATTTCCTTAATCGTGTTAACGCAATGCGGATGGACGTAAACCGTCCTTTGCTTCAGCCAGTCTATTTGCGCCTTTACCGAGCCGGAAGAGCCACCCTTGTCCACGCCTCTCGCGCGGAATCCCGCCTTCTGCCACATTCTGATTCGGTCAGGCTCTGCGCTGTCGCACCACATCTGTTTGTTGCGCGGCACGGCCTTCTTTACCGCTTCCGCAATTATTTCCGCCGTGTCCTTTTCGTGAAGATAGATTTCGTCAAGTATATATACATTGCCGTCCTTCCAGCCCAGCAGAAGGATAGCATCGGCATGATTGACCACTATACCCTCGGTTTCCCGATATTTATTAGGGGTGTAGACTATATCATCAACTAAAAAAACAACCGCATTTCAGCGATTGCTCTTAGCTGCACGGCACTTCGGAAGCAGGGCTTTCACCTGCAACCTACTCCTCGCGGATAGTCGTTACACCTTCCTTCAAAAATTGAAGGCTT
>CAVDFM010000017.1:18056-20274 GCA_963608365.1 bacterium
GTATTATCATGTATTAGTGGATTATAATATTCAAAACGGTAGCCCATACAGGTCTTATATTTAGGTTTTTTCTGGCACACTTTTGCAATTGCTCCTGTAATTCCACTATCCGGGTTCTTACCGTAATATCGCGCTGCGTGCCTTGCGCTTTCAAAAACTTCACCTGTGTCTATATTTATAATTGGCACTCGTTTTCTTGTCTTTGAAATATTCTGTTTCCATTCCTCTGTCAACCTGCGTCCTTTCCGCTCGCGCCTCCATTTTTCTATTTGCGCTGCGGAATGATGCTTGCCATAGAATGGATTATTTTCACCATCATACACACCTTTTTTCAAGTCGCTCATTCTCTTCTTGTCATCATCGGTGTGGTGGTAATCGAATGTTCCAGCTCCACCAGCCGTCAAATTATAACCAATCGGATGCTGTGAATCGTAATACGAGATCCAAAGTCTTTCCTTTTTGTCAAGTTCTTCTTGGTTACTCGCCGCGTCAATAATTTCAAAAGAAAATGCGTCTATCCCGTATTTTCTCATCGCATTATACAATGGGAAATTTGCACCGCTTCGCATTTTCTTTTTATGTTCAAGCAGACGTTTGTTAAACGGCTGAACAGTTTGTCCAATGTAGACTTTACCGTTTTTTATGTTTGTTATCTTGTAAATAATCATGCTATCACCTATGAATAGCATATCTCATAGTTAGCATGATTTCAACCACTAATATTTAGATTTTCACCGTTAGCAGCTTGCGCCACACCCGCTATTTAGCGGTTAACCGTGTTATTCAATACACATCACTATGTAAGGGGACTACCATTAATCCAAAATCCTGCCCGATGGCTACATCGTCATAGTCGTTCAGGTTCTGCGAAATGTCCTTCACTTCCCAGTTATGCAGGATCAGCCCGCCTATTTCGCCCCATTCGCCCAATCCGTATATCTGATAGCCTTCGGGGTCAACGATTCGCCTTCGCTCCATGCGGGCCTTGTATGCGTCGTCAATAAAGCGGTTCATAAGATATGTGCTGTGGTGGCACAGCACGTTATCGTCCGGAATATCAAAAAAGACCTTCTTGATCCAGTGATTCTTGTTGACCGGATTGAAGGTCATTCTTATTTGGTAAAATTGACCCGGCGGCAATTCCCCACGCAAACGGTCGTCTATTATTTCAACGTCCGCCTGCGTCAGCTCCGTGGCCTCTTCGCACCACACATCGGTAAGCTTGCCGCGCTGGAACGTGATGGACTTCAGCTTTTCGCGCTGCTTATCGTCGTTCATGCCGCGGAATATGATTTTGTTCCCGTTGGCCCTGCATGTAAGCTGCAAAGGGGACATGTTGATTATCCAGTATTTATCCGCATCGTCCCCAAACATGCGGTATATTGCGCCCGTCAGCTCCGCAAAGGTGCTGTCGCGGTTGGTTATGTCCGATTTACGTATGCACACAAGGTTCCTCCCCTTGTCGCGCATCAGCCGCAGTATATAGTTCTGCGCCGTGTCAACGGATTTGCCGGAACCGGCGCTGCCTTTCATCACAATATAGCGCTTAGTGCTGCGGTCAACTTCCCTGAAGCATGGGTTTGCCTGAACCTTTATGTTCATCCGCTATCACCGTAATCAACCGTAATATTCAGCTCCATATCCACGTCCTGCTCAACGCGGTCGGTATACAGTCCGTAGCGCTTGCCAAGCAGCTCCGCGGCCTTCAGCCGCTCCTTCTCGTCCGGCGCTTTCTCCATCTCGCGCGCCTCGCTCATAAAGTCGCCCAGGCTTTCCACCACTACAACGCTGGAACGCGACTCGCCGCGCATCACGGACGTTAAATATCTCAGCACCTCGTCCTGGTCCGCAATCAGTTCGGACTCCTTCTCCGCCATTCTTGCATCTATATATTGCCTAATGTCCCGTTTTGTTAGGTTTTCCTGCCCAATCTTTCGCGCAGTCTTCTTCGAGTACCCGGCCCTGATAGCAGCCTGTGTTGCGTTCAGGTCAATCAGATATTCGTCGCAGAACCGCATTTGCTTCGCCGTCATTTTGGCCATTCCCCCAACACTCCTTCCTCGCATAAAAAAGCACCCAACCGCAATAGGTCAGGCGCTCAATAAATTTTGACAATATGATTATACCATATCAAATCCGCCAAATCCGTCCAAATGTGTCCAAATGTGTCCAAGATTTAATTTACGTGCTACCTTTTCATAAATATTATTAGTTAATC
>CAVDFM010000018.1:0-9069 GCA_963608365.1 bacterium
CTAAGAGGGAGGCTAATATGCAAGCTTGTAAAGCGCACCAAAAGGCTCCCTCTTAGAGGGAGCTGGCGAGCCGCAGGCTCGACTGAGGGAGTTAAAAACCGAAGGTTTGACTGAGGGGTTAACGCAAACAACAGCAGCCATACTGCAACCCGTTACTCCCCCTCTGCCAGCCTCTCTATCGCCATTTTATATCCTTCAAAGCCGTAGCCCGCGTATGTGGCAATGCAGGCCATTCCGGCGTAGGAGATATGGCGGAAGGCCTCGCGGCTGTTTACGTCGGATATGTGTACCTCCACCGCGGGGAGGCTCACGGCCTTCAGCGCATCGAGTATGGCAACGCTTGTGTGCGTGTAGGCGGCGGGGTTTATAACTATTCCGTCCGCCGTGCCGTAGGCGGATTGTATCTTGTCCACTATCGCGCCCTCGTGATTGGACTGAAAAACCTCGGCCTCTATGCTCATTTGGCGGCATACGCCCTGTATGTATTCAACTAAGTCCGCGTATGTCCGTTTGCCGTAAATGTCCGGCTCCCTCAGCCCAAGCATGTTAAGATTGGGCCCGTTTATTATAAGCAGCTTCATTTCAGCGCCTCCGTAATGCTTTCCACGGTGCTTTCAACAGAACCGTTGTTGTCTATGATGATGTCGCAAAAACGCTCGTACAGCGGCTTTCTCGCGGCGTAGAGCGCATGCATGTCGCTCCGTTGGGATATCGGCCGCCCGTCTGTGGGCAGCGCGTCTGTGCTGCGCGTGAGCCATATTATGATGCCGTTCTGGTGCAGCAGGGGATAGTTTTCCCGCCGCGTAACGCAGCCGCCGCCGGTGGAGATTATAAGCCCGCTCTGCCTGCCGAGTTTGGCAAGCGCTTCGGTTTCGCTTTTGCGGAACGCATCCTCCCCATGCAGGGCGAATATCTGCGGTATGCTCATGCCCGCCTGAGCCTCTATTGCTTCATCGCTGTCCTGCACGGCGCGGTTAAGCCTTTTGCCAAGCTCCGCGGCTATTGTGCTCTTGCCGCAGCCCGGCATGCCTATAAGCACTATGTTCTGCATATTAAGGCTCAATTCGCGCTCTATCTCATCCGTGCGGCTGTCCGGTATGGCTGTGCCCGTGAAAAGCTCCGCCGCGCGCTTTGCCTGCGCAACAAGCATGTTAAGCCCGCCCATGCAGGGTATGCCAAGCGCCTCCGCCTGCATCAAAAGCGCCGTGCGGCGCGGGTTGTATACTATGTCCAGCACGCCCTTGCAGCCCTTGAAAATGCTCAGGTCAACGGGGCTTACGCCTGTGTTGGGGTACATGCCCACGGGCGTTGTGTTCACTATTATCTCCGCATCGGCATGCTTGTGTATGTTTTCGTAGTTGTCAGCCCCGCTTCTGGATATTACCGTAACGCTTTTTGCGTTAAGCTCACCCAGCACGGCGCATATCGTGGCCGATGCCCCGCCGCTGCCCAGCACTATCGCCTTCCTGCCCGCAATGTCAACGCCGCTCTTTTTTACCATGCTCATGAAGCCGTATGCATCCGTATTGTCGCCGTAAAGGCTGCCGTCGCGCTGCCGTATAACGGCGTTCACGCTGCCTATCCTTTCGGCAATGGGCGAAAGCGCTGCGCAGTAGGGTATCACCGCCTTCTTATAGGGAATGGTAACGTTTATCGCGTCAAAGGAGCCGCCCTTCATGAACGCGTCAAGCTCCGCCCTTGGGCATTCGATAAGCTCGTAGCTGTATCCGCCAAGGCGTTCGTGTATGGCCTTTGAATAGCTGTGGCCCAGCTTTTCGCCCAGCAATCCGCACCGCATACGCTTCACCTCATATGGTTTCGCTGTAGCTGCCAAGGTAAGCGAACCTTTCGCAGCCGCCTGAAAGCTCGCCCATAAGCTGCATGAACTCCGGCGAGTATACGGGCGTTTCAATATCAAAATAGAACATGAATTCAAAGTTGCGCTCGGGAAGCGGTCTGCTCTCCAGCTTGTTCAGGTTTATGCCCTGCGCATAGAAACGGCTCAATACCATGTAAAGCGAGCCGGGCTTGTGCGGCAGCACCATCATAAGGCTTGTGCGGTCCGCGCCGGGGTAAATTTCAAGCTGCTTTGATATGCATATGAAGCGGGTATAATTGTTGCCCATGTTCTGCACGCTGTATTTAAGGCAGTCAAGCCCGTAAAGCTCAATGCATGCCCTGCTTGAAAGGGCGGCAACGTCGCTGCGGCCGGATTCGGCAACCTTCTTTGCCGCGGCGGCCGTGTTTTCGCAGGGGATAATCTTAACGCCCTTCAGCGTTGCAAGGAACTCGCTGCATTGGCTTATGGCCTGCTCGTGCGAATATATCTCCTTTATATCCTCAAGCTTCGTGCCGTGGTTAACCAGCAGATTGTGGTCAACCTTCAGGCGGACGCTGCGCACAATCTTGAAATCATGCTTCATCATCAAATCGTATACCGCGTTCACGCTGCCCGCCGTGCTGTTTTCAACGGGTATAACGCCGTATTGGCACAGGCCCTTTTCTATTGCGGAGAACACGGCCTCAAACGTTGAAAAATACAGCACGTTCGCCCGCTTGAACAGCCTGTCGCACGCCATTTGGGAATATGCGCCCTCCACGCCCTGGCACGCCACCGCCGCGCGCTGGGGGAACAGGGGAGGGGTATCCTTAACGGCCCTTGCAATCTCCTCCGTAAGGGGAGTGCTTGCGCCTATTATGCGGTTCTGGCGGCTGCGGCTAAGTTCAAACATGAGCGAATAAAGCGAAATAGCGTATTCGCTCAGTTCCTCCGGCACCATGCTTGCAATGTCGTTCAGCTTTGCGCGTTCCCGCGCGGAATCGAGCACCTTCATGCCGCGTTCTTTTTTGTATTGGGCGATTTCCGCCGCCGTGTCCATGCGCTCCGCAAAAAGCTTCACAAGCTGTTTATCTATTGAATCTATCTTTTCCCTGTAATCTGAAAGCTCCATGGGTATAGTCACATCCTTTCGTTATATCTGCTCCTTGCGCCTGTCCAGCAGCGCATCGTATACGGCTATTGCCGCCGCCGCCTCAATGCACGGCACCGCCCGCGGCACTATGCAAGGATCGTGCCTGCCGCCTATTACGAGCGGCTCAGCCTGCTGCGTTTTTGTGTTCAGCGTAATTTGCTCCCGCGCTATGGAGGGCGTGGGCTTTACCGCAACGCGGAACGTGAGCGGCATGGCGTTTGTTATCCCGCCGAGTATGCCGCCGCAGTTGTTCGTTTTTGTCATAACGCGCCCGTTTTCCGTAAGGAAGGGGTCATTGTTCTTGCTCCCGCGCATTTCTGCCGCCGCAAAGCCAGCGCCGAACTCGATTCCCTTTATCGCGGGCACGGCGAAAACGGCCTTGGCAATGCGCCCTTCCATCCCGCCGAAAAGCGGCCCGCCAAGCCCGGCTTCAAGCCCCGTTATGCGGCATTCTATCGTGCCGCCAACGCTGTCGCCCTCCGCCTTTGCCGCGGCAATTTCCTGCCGCATGGCCTCTCCTGCCGCGTCGCTCACGGTGGGGAAGGGCTTATCTGCCGTCGGTTCAGTAAGCTCGCCCGCGTCATGCACGCTCCCTATGGACGCTATGCGGCTCATTATGCTTATGCCCTGCTGCTGCAAAAGCTGTATGCATATTCCGCCCGCTATGCAAAGCGGCGCAGTAAGCCTGCCGGAAAAATGCCCGCCGCCCGCGCGGTCCTCAAAGCCACGGTATTTTATATCCGCCGTGTAGTCCGCATGCCCCGGCCGCGGGGTGAAGCGGAACGGGTCGTAATCGCGGCTGCGCGTATCCGTATTGCGTATTATTGCCGCTATCGGCGCGCCGCAGGTATGCCCGTCAACAAGGCCGGAAAGGAACTCCGGCTCGTCCGCTTCGCGCCTTGCGGTTGAATATTCGTTCTGCCCGGGTGCGCGGCGGCGCATGAAGGCGTTAAGCGCATCCGTATCTATTGCAAGGCCAGCGGGAATGCCGTCCATCGTAACGCCTATTGCCGCGCTGTGGGATTGGCCGAATATGGATATGTGTATGTTTTCGCCGTAAATGCTGCTCATGCGTTTTCTCCTTCCGTATTGAGCGTATCGAGCGCATCAAAAAACGCGGGGTATGATTTGCTCACGCATTCGCTGCCCTCTATGCTCACGTCGCCTTCGGCTGCGCATGCCGCAACAGCCGCCGCCATGGCTATCCTGTGGTCGTTAAAGCTTTTTACCGTGCCGCCCGCTATGCGGCCCGTGCCGTGTACTATAAGCCCGTCTGCAAGCTCCGTAACGCCAACGCCGAGCGAAGATAGCATATCGGCCGTGCTTTTCAGCCTGTCCGATTCCTTCAGCCTAAGCCGCGCCGCGTTTACTATGCGCGTATCTCCTTCCGCCGCCGCCGCAAGCGCGCATATGGTCGGGATAAGGTCGGGTATTGGGGAAGCGTCCACCGTTGCCGGCATAAGCTTATTGCGCCTTACGGTAATGCTTTCGCCCTCCGTGCGCACATCCGCGCCCATTTGGCGCAGTATTGCGGTTATCTGCCTGTCCCCCTGGCAGGAGGCCGCGTTAAGCCCGTTCACGGTTATGCCGCCGCGGCTCAGCGCTCCCATGCAAAGGAAGAACGCCGCGTTTGACCAGTCCCCTTCCGCGCGGCAGAATGCGGGCATATTGTATCCGCAGCCGCCGCGAATGGCGTAATGCCGCCTGTCCTCGCCGTATGCAATGGCGGCGGCAGCGGTTTTCAGCGTATCGAGCGTTATGTCAACATATGCGCCCGATTCAAACCGGCCCGTCACGGTCAGCGTGCTGTCCGCACCAAGCTTAGGCAGCGCCATGAGAAGGCCCGATATATATTGGCTCGATACCCCGCCGTCTATGGCGTATTCGCCTGGGGCCAGCCGCCCCTTGCAGCAGAGCCGTGCGCCCTGCTTTTGTATCGTCATGCCGTGCGCGCTGAGTACGGCGTCGAGCGGGGCAAGCGGCCTTTCGCCCAGCCTGCCTTCCATTATAAATACCGCTTCAGCCCCCAGCGCACCTACTATCGGCAGAAGAAAGCGCAGCGTGGAGCCGGATTCGCCGCAATGCAGCTCGCACACGCCTTCGGGCGCATTTGCTATCGGCTCAATGTGTATCGTGTCGCCCGTGCGCGCTATGTTCGCGCCAAGAGCGTTCATGCAGCTTATTGTGGCTTCAATATCCTTTGATGTGCCGCGGCACTCTATATTGCTCGCGTTTTTTGCAAGCGAGGCCAGTATTATAAGCCTGTGCGCATATGACTTGGACGATATTATGTCCACGCTGCCCGTGCGCGCGCCGCGCTTAACGGTGCGTGTCATCGCGCGCCACCATCCTTCAGCCAGCTAAGCATATCGCCGCACGATACCGTGAGCACATGGCAGCAGCCTATTTTTTCGGGTATAACAAGGCTCACGCTGCCGCCGGCAATCTTTTTGTCCGAAAGGGCGGCGTCGTAAAGCTCCTGCGCGGTGAAGTCCGCGGCGGCGCTCATGCCGTATTTGGCAAGCAGCTTTTCAACCTTCTCAGGCACGTCTGCCGCGCAGTAGCCGCGCTTATGCGCGGCGCGGCACATCATTGCAAGGCCGATGCCAACCGCTGCGCCGTGGGGGATGGAGTAGCCGCTGCACTTTTCAATCGCATGGCCGAATGTGTGCCCAAGGTTGAGCAGACGGCGGCGGCCCGTATCGAACTCATCTTCGCCAACGATGTCCCGTTTTATGGTAACGCAGCGGGCTATAACGTCCGCATACTGCGTGCGAATGTCCGCATTCTCTATCATGCTGAAAAGCTCCCCGCCCGCAAGCACGGCGTATTTGATTATTTCGCCGCAGCCGTTTTTGTATTCCGCTTCCGGCAGGGTATTGAGCGCATCCGTATCGCACAGCACGAGCGAAGGCTGATAGAAGCAGCCAAGCTGGTTTTTGCCCGTTGGCAGATTTACCGCCGTTTTGCCGCCGACTGATGAATCAACGTCCGCAAGCAGCGTTGTGGGCAGCTGCACCAGCTTTATGCCCCGCTGGTACGTTGCCGCGGCAAAGCCGCCCACGTCGCCCACTATGCCGCCGCCAAGGGCAACGAGTACATCGCTGCGGGTGAAGCGGTTTTCGCTGAGCGCGGCAATAATAGCTTCGTATGTTTTTATGCTCTTTGTGTCCTCGCCGCCCTTGAACACAAATGTATGCACATCGTAACCCGTCGCCCTGAGAGACTCTGCAACGGTTTCGCCGTAAAGGGGGAACACGTTTTCGTCCGATACTATCAGGGCCTTGCCTATGGAATGGGTCGCCTTGAGCGTTTCTTCGCCCGCTGCTGCAAGCGCGCCGCGCTGAATTTCAACGTTGTATTGGCGCGATGCGTTAACGCGAATGCACTTCATCTGCCGTCAACCTCCTCCTTCAGCCTGCGCCCGTCGTCAAGCAGCTTTGTAAGCGCGGCTGTGTCGCCCTGCTCAAGGGCGGTCTTGTATTCGTTAAGGGATGCTATGTATGCGTCCAGCTCATTCAGCAAATAATCCCTGTTTTCCATGAAAAGCTCCGCCCACATTGTGGGGTTGAGCCAGGCCACGCGGGTCATATCCTTGTAGCTTCCGGCGGAAAAGCCCTTGTGCAGCTTAGCCGTGGGGCTTTTTATATATGCGTTGGAAGCAACGTGCGCCAGCTGGGACGTGAAGGCGATCATGCGGTCGTGCTCGGCGGCGGTGGTGACGGAAAACGAGCCGAAGCCCGCCGGGGCAAGCAGCTTTTCTATTCTGCTCAGCAGCGCAATGCTATCGAAGTCCATCGGAACTATGACCATCGGCGCGCCGTGGAACAGGTTTGCGCGGGCATATTTGAAGCCGGAATTATGCGTGCCTGCCATCGGGTGCCCGCCGGCAAATGTCAAGCCGTGCGCCTTCGCCACGGGGAAGCACCCTTCGCACACGGTGCGCTTTGTGCCGCAGCAGTCAAGCACAACGGTATCCTTGCTTATATAATTTGCCATGCGTGTGAAGTATTCTATGCACGCCGCGGGGTATACGGCGATAAGCACTATGTCGCAGCGCTTTATGCTTTCTTCGTCAAGTACGCCGTCCACTGCGCCGCTCATCATTGCAAAATCGAGTATGCTCCTGTCCGTATCGAAGGCGAGCACGGTCTCGCCCGCTTCGTGGTATGCCTTGGCAAGGGAGCCGCCTATAAGCCCAAGGCCGACTATTCCCGCCGTCATTCGTTCACGACCTCCCTCACGCGCCGCACCTTCTTGGCAAGCTCGTCATACTGTTCAGGGCGCAGGGACTGCGCGCCGTCGCACAATGCCTTCATGGGGTCGTTATGCACCTCTATTATCAGCCCGTCCGCTCCGCAGGCCGCCGCCGCAAGCGCCATGGGCGGCACAAGCCTTGCTATGCCGGTGGCGTGGCTGGGATCAACTATTATGGGCAGGTGCGTAAGCTCCTTGAGCATGGGCACCGCCGCAAGGTCAAGGGTGTTTCGGGTGTAATCATCGAATGTGCGTATGCCGCGTTCGCAAAGTATAACGCGCTCGTTGCCGCCGGCCATTATGTATTCCGCGCTCATAAGCAGCTCTTTAAGCGTGTTTGCAAGGCCGCGCTTGAGCAGAATTGGCTTGTCCAGCTTGCCAAGCTCCTTGAGCAGTTCAAAGTTCTGCATGTTCCTTGCGCCGACCTGTATCAGATCAACGTCCTCGAACAGCGGCAGGTGGTTAACGCTCATTATTTCCGTAACTATGGGCAGCCCCGTTTCCTTGCGGGCCAGCTTCAAAAGCTCTATGCCCGTGGCTTTAAGCCCCTGGAAGTCATAGGGGGAGGTACGCGGCTTGAACGCGCCGCCGCGCAGCATATTGGCGCCGCTGGCCTTTACCGCGCGGGCAACGGCAAGTATCTGCTCCTCGTTTTCAACGGAGCAGGGGCCCGCTATCATGCAGAAGTTGCCGCCGCCGACCTTAACGTCGCCAACGTTTACGACCATGTCGTCCGGATGGAACTTCCTGTTGCAGCACTTGAACGGCTCTGTCACGCGCTTTACGGAATCCACTATGCCAAGGCTGGCAATAAGGTCCATGTCTATGCGGCCCGTGTCGCCTATCAGGCCGAGAACCGTCTGGAACTGGCCTTCGGAAATGTGTATGCCCAGTCCCTGACCCTTCAGCCAATCGATGAGCTGATCCTGCTTTTCCTTGTCCGCTCCGTGTTTAAGTACAACAATCATGGTATATATCCTCCAAAAATTTTTATTTCGTATTCATCGGCTGCTCTGCAATAAAAAAGCGGCACCGGTGTAACCTGTGCCGCTTGAGCGTGTCCCTTCAAAAAGAGCTTATCCTTTGCACACAAATTACCCCTACTATGCAGTCATAGTAAAGTAATAATAGTATGCAAAAGCGATAGCCTTGATCATCGGTTCGTTCTCCTTATATCGCAAAACCAACTTTGCCCTAAAGTATAAGAACATGCGGCGCGATTGTCAACCGTTATTTTATGCTAAAGGGGAAATTTTTTGATAAACCGTTATATATCCATGCAATATATCTTCTTCACGTCGCTGCGCCTGCGGTAAACGGTGAAGAACACGGCTATGAGCGCAACGGCATAGAACGCGGCGTTCAGCTCCCTGATGGGTAAAAACTCCGCCAGTGCGCCCGCGATAAGCGCGCCCGCCATGCCGCCCATTGTGGTAAGCATCTGAAACGCGCCGGTAAAGCGGCCGCGCATTTCGTTGGGAACGTAGCTTTGGGTGGAGGATATGCGGATATTGTAGCTGGTAACGCCGAGCAGTCCGCTCACGAACATCATTGCGCACATAACATACATGGGCGCATAGAGAAGCGTTCCCGCTATAACGTTGAGCATAATGTATACAATAAGCGCCACGCGGAACTTTTTGCCTGGCTCGAATTTGTATTTATACAGCCTCAGCCCGCCTATTATGCGGCCTATTACGGCGAAGGCCATAACGAACGTGAACCTTTCAACGCCAAGGCCTTCCGTATCCTTGAAAAACGGCAGCAGCAGCGTGCCGTTTGCGTTATCGGCAAACGCCATAACGGTGAAATACGCGGCTATTGCCATAAGCCCCGCCTC
>CAVDFM010000018.1:9079-18861 GCA_963608365.1 bacterium
GACATATACTTTTTCAGGTTGTACTGTTCCCCAACGTTCTTCATCTGCGATTCGTCAGCCTTTATCTGCGTTTCAAAGGAGGCGGCTATAAGGAACGTTACCGAATTGAACAAAAACAGTATTTCAAGCCCTGTATGCTCATAGCACCATGCCGCCGCCAGCACCATTACGGACGCAAGCGGGTATATCATGCTGGATACCGAATACGCCTTGGTGGCGAAGCCGGGGGTTATGAGCATGGGGTATAGGCTGTCGTAAGCGACCTGATATATGCTGTCTACCGAGCCGATTATGAGGCAGAGTATCAGCAGCAGCACATAATTGAACATATTCAGCTTCAGTATGGCGAATATGATAAGATACAGCGCAGCCGATATGAAGTCCAGCGTATATATGGTCTTTGCGCGGGAAAAACGGTCAAGATACGGCCCTGCAAGGAATGGCATAATGACCTTGGGCAGATTGTACATTACGGTGAATATTGCGTAAAGCAATGTGGAGCCGGTGTAATCCAGCACCAGCAGGCTTATTGCGAAGCCGGACACGGCGTTGCCAAGTGTGCTCACGACCGTGCCGAGCGAAAGTATGGTAAAATTCTTTGTCCACAGGGTGGGCTTCTTTTCCATTTGTATAAACTCCCTTAACATGGAAATAAGCCGGGGCGGCGGAAAGCGGCCGGCCCGGCAGGAAACTTGCGATTATGTTACATGGCGAAATTGGCGCGGATGGAACCGTTCATGGTTTCGGCCTTCAGGCTGCTTTCAGCCACGTTGCTCATAACGGTGGTATGCTTGCGGCTCTGCTTTTCGCCGTTTATATATACGGAGCCGGCCATGGTATCAAATTCGCAGTTGAACTGCTCCAACTTTTCGGTCGTATTGAACCCTACGGAGCCGTTGACGCTTTCAAGGTGTACCTTGCCGCGTATGCTGCCCGTAAGCTTTACGGAGCCGTTTACGGTTTCGCAATGGCAGCCGGCGGTGGCGGTGCAGTTGGTTGCGTTGGTGGAGCCGTTTACGTTTTCAAGATGTATCTTGTTTGCGGAAACGCCCTCAACGTTTATTGTGCCGTTTACGGCTTCGCATTTGAGCGAGGACAGGCGCAGCGTGGGCAAGGCGGCTGCATCGCCGGACGCGGACTTGGTAATGTCTATCGTGCCGTTCACGGTTTCGAGCCAAAAATCATCAAACTGAACGTCCGGCACGGTTATGGCTATCACGGACTGGCGCCATGCATTGCGGCTGCCGAAGGCGCTGCTCCAGAAGTTGCCGTCAAATATGCTGGTGAAGTGCTTGGGTACGGGCTTTTCTTCTATTCTGAGCACGCCGTCGCGTATGGATACGGAGGGCTTTTTTAGCCCTTCGGGGAAGTCCAGATCCACGCGGTATTCATTGCCGCGCAGCAGTATAAGCTTTGCGTTCACGGTTTCGGCATGTATGCCGGTGAATGCTTCGCCGCAGGCCGCTGTTTCGGCGGCGGGGGAGGTGGGTGCGCTGCCCGCGCTTTGCTTTATTATGTCCCGCGCAAGCTTTTCCGGGGAGCCGAGCTCCGCCATTACCTTTTCGGCGTTTTCTTCGCCAGCATCCTCAAAATATTCGGTATAGAACTGCACGGCGGCTTCGCGCTCGCTCGCGTCTATGCATTCAAGGCAGCTTTTAAGCCTTGCAAGGTATTCGTTGGTGGTCATTGCGGTATCCTCCTTATATAATGCGCATTATGCTTGCGCGCAGTTCGCTTTGTTCCTGACGGAACGCCTTTATCATTTCTTCGCGGCAGGTTTCCGCCGCGTTCATGCTGCGCCTTTCGGTGGCGGGGCTTATGCCGCCGCGCTGAAAAGTTTCATTATAATACGTCATCGTTGTTCCCTCCGTATAACAGTGAATTTACCCTTAACGTGTATGCCTTCCATTCGGCCCTGTATTCGTTCAGCTTATCGCGTCCCGCGTCCGTAAGCGCGTAATAGCGCCTGAGCCTTCCGGAGAAGGGCTGGTCATATGTTGAAAGCAGCCCATCCTTTTGCAGCCTTCTGAGCACGGGATAGAGCGTGGACTCAGATATATCCATAACCTGCTTTACGCTTTGCGTAAGCACATAGCCGTATGCATCCTGACTATCGAGCACCGCCAGCACACATGCATCCAGCAGCGCCGATCCTAATTGAAACACCATGTCGCGTACCTCCTTTCGACGATGATATTATACGCCGTATAATATAGCGTGTCAACACCTTATTGCGAAATAAATAATATTATTTTTGCGCCACGCGGTGCCGACGATGTATTTATAGCATTTGAGCAAAGTGCAATGTCAAGGCCACTTTCCTAAAAAGAACAAATGTGATAGAATACAAAGGCAAAAAACGCGGGGGAGACGGCATATGCGCAAAACGAAGATAATCGCAATAGAAGGCATAGACGGCGGGGGAAAGGGCGTGCAGGTACGCGCGCTTAAAGAAAACCTGCAAAAGCTTGGCTATACCGTGGCCGGGCGCGATTACCCGATGTATGACACTTATTTCGGTGCGCAGGTAGGCAGGCTGCTGAGCGGAGCGGACGGAGTGCGCGCGGACGAGATAGACGGCAAAAGCATGGCGCTGTGGTTCGCGCTGGACAGATGGGAAAGCTTTAAGGATTACCGCGACGGGGAAACTGACTTCCTTATTATAAACAGATTCGTGCTGTCCAACGCCGTGTATCAAAGCATACGCGATATCGATTTGGGCAAGCCGGACATTGTGGATTGGGTAATGGATTTGGAATACAGTCACTTTGGCCTGCCGAAGCCCGATCTTAACATAGTGTTTTCTATCCTGCCCAAGGCGGCGGAGGAGAACGTTACCAAAAAAGGCTACCGCGGATATGTCGGCGAAGGCAAAGACGTATACGAAGCCGACCACGGCATACAGCAGCGCGCGATGGAAAAATATCTTGAAATTGCGGCGGATATGGAAGACGCAGATATAATATATTGTATGGAAGAGGGCAGGCTGAAAAGCATAGACGATATTGCAAAAATGGTAATGGATGCAATAAAAAAACGCGGCCTGATAGAATAATTGGAGAATTTTTTATAATAAAATGTATGAATTTTGCGGCATGGCGATATGCACACACATGAGCAAAATTATGCAACTTTACAAAAAATTATAGTTGATAAATATAATTGTGTATTATATAATACCTTGTGTCTTGAATGAAGATATACGATGAACCGACAAAACGCGATTGAATTTTGATTTTGATTTTCCTGCGCATTTAGCCGCAGGCGATTAAAAATAAAAGGAGAGAACACAATGAAGAAAACGCTTGCTATGCTGCTTGCTGTCATGATGATAGTAGCGTGCTTCGCCGGCTGCCAGGGCACTACCCCTGCCAACACCGATCAGCCCAGCGACACTCAGCAGCCTACCGAAAGCACTCAGCCCACCGAGGCTCCCGTAGAGCCCGAACCGGAATCCAACATCGGTCCCGATGGCCGTGAGTATGCTGACGAGCAGGTATACCGCACGCTGTACTCCAGCGAAGTTAACACCATGAACTATCTGGTAAGTGGCACCACTTACGAACTGGTAGTCGGCGCTAACACCATCGATTCCCTCGTTGAAAACGACACCTACGGCAACATACTGCCCTGCGGCGCCGAATCCTGGGAAGTAAGCGAAGACGGCCTGACCTGGACCTTCCATCTGCGCGCCGGCCAGTATTGGTACGATGCGGACGGCAACCAGAAGGACCCCGTGACCGCTAACGACTACGTGGCCGCTGCCCGTTACGTCTGCGATTCCGCTATGGACTGCGCCAACAGCTACCTGATGGACGGCTGGATCGTAAACGCTTCCGAACTGCTGAACTACACCGCCGCTCTGCTGGCCAACCCCGTAGAGCAGGGCACCGAAGTCGGCAAGGACCAGGATCTCGTTGTTGACGCCAACGGCATCATCTACGAAGGCGATGACTGGAACGAAGAAACCGAAAAGTATGACACCTGGACCGAGATCCCCGCTGTCACTCCCGAAGAGCTTGGCGTTGAAGCCGTTGACGACCTGACCCTTGTTTACCACATGGTAAAGGCTCGCCCCTACTTCCTGACCGCTCTGCAGTTCGGTACCTATTGGCCCGCCCCCGCCTCCCTCCTTGCTGAGCTTGGCGAAAACTACGGCCTTGACAATTACTCCATGTGGTTCAATGGCGCTTACCTCCTTTCCGAGTTCAAGCCCAATGAAAAGCGCACTTACACCAAGAACGAGAACAACTGGGACGCCGAGCATGTTTACATCGAGCGCATCGAGCAGACCTGCAACACCGAAGCTACCACCCTTGCTCCCGAACTCTTCCTCCGCGGCGAAGTCGATTATGCTGACATCGGTTCCGACATCGTTGCCGATTGGCTGAGCGATCCCGAAAAGAGCCAGATGATATCCAGCTCCCGCGTTATAGCCGACTATTCCTACTTCTTCGGTTTCAACTTCGAACCCAAGTTCGATGCTGAGTACGAACCCGAGAACTGGGCCATCGCCGTCAACAACGAAAACTTCCGTAAGGCCGTGTTCCATGGCATCAACCGTGACGAATATCTGGCTGCCAAGTACCCCGGCGACGATCCGTCCATCCATAAGATCAACACCGTGACCCCGAAGGGATTCTCCGTAAACAACGGTAAGGACTACGTCTTCTATGGCGACCTGGCCAAGTTCACCGAGACCGAAAGCTTCAATCCTGAACTGGCCGTTCAGTATCGCGACGCCGCCAAGGCCGAGCTGGAAGCCGCCGGCTGCAAGTTCCCCATCAAGGTCCCCGTTAACTACAACACTTCCTCCACCACTTGGGCAAACTGCACCGTGGTTCTGGAACAGCAGCTTGAAGAACTGCTTGGCGCAGACTTCATCGACATCATCGTTGTACCGTACTCCGGCAGCTCCTTCCTGCGTGAGACCCGCCGCAACGGTAACTACGCCATCCAGGAACTGAACTGGGGCGCCGACTTCATGGATCCCGAAACTTGGGCCGATCCGTTCGATCGCAAGAACAGCTACAACTTCTTCTTCAACGGAACCCTCGAGCAGGATGGTATCAACCAGTATACCAAGACCGAAGAAACCGCTGCCCTGATCGACCAGTACTTTGAACTGGCTGACGCGGCCCGCGAAGAGACCAGCGACATGGATGCCCGTTACGAGGCGTTTGCCGCGGCCGAAAGCTTCTACATTGAGCATGCCATCGTAGTCCCCGGCTTCATCTCCGGCGGTTCCTACCAGGCCAGCAAGCTGAATGCTTTCGAAGGCCAGTATGCCATGATGGGTCAGTCCTCCAGCCGTTATAAGGGACAGCACGTCTACAAGACCGCTATGAGCCAAGATATGTTCGACGCTCAGTATGCCGAGTGGACCGCTGCCATGGAAGGCTAATTCCTAACACAGGAAACGATTCCTAAAACAGAAAAATGCGGCTCTGCTCTGTATACTGCGGGGCAGAGCCGCTTTTACCATTCTCCTAAACGGGGCCGGTTCGCGTGCCCCACAAGACCTTTTATAATCTTTCTATACAAACAAAGTCCCGCGCAATAAACCGCAGCAAGGGACCTGAAGGAGAAACTAAACAGTGTTAGCATATTCATTAAAGCGACTTGGAAGAGCTTTGATAACTTTGGTTATATTGATAACTATCGTGTTCGCCCTTGTACGCGCAATGCCTGAAGAAGGATACTTCAGCAATTATGAAAAGATGAGCCCGCAGCAGATCGAAGTCGGTCTGCGCAAGATGGGATTGAAAGATCCGTTGTATGTGCAGGTAGGCAAGTTTATATACAATGCGCTTCGCGGCGACCTTGGCATATCCTACCGCTACCGTATCAATGCGAAAATAACGGATATTATCGGCAGCAAGATCGGCATATCCATGAAAGTCGGTCTTATATCAATGGCTGTCAGCCTGCCGCTGGGCATGGCGCTGGGCATTTTGATGGCCCGCAGCAAGGGCGGCTTTGCCGATAAGCTGGGCAACGCCTATATAGTGTTTATACAGGCCGTGCCTAATGCCGTGTACTTCATATTCATTCAGCTTTATGGTTCCGACCTGTTCGGCGTAAGCATGCTGTATAAGGAAACGGAATGGACGAGTCTTATTCTGCCGGTAATTTCGCTGGCGCTGCCCTCCATATCCAGCTACGCAATGTGGCTCAGGCGTTACATGGTGGACGAAACGAATAAGGACTACATCAAACTGGCTCGCGCAAAGGGCGTGCCGAACAGCACCATATGGTTCCGCCACGTTTTCCGCAACTCCGTGGTTCCTATGGTCAATCTGATCCCCGGTTCAATACTTTTGACCATATCGGGTTCAATATATGTTGAGTCGCTGTACTCCATACCCGGCATGGGCGGATTGCTGGTGGACGTTATAAAGAGGCAGGATAACAACATGGTGCTTGCGCTGGTCGTGATATTCGCGGTGATGAGCATACTGGGCCTGCTGCTGGGCGACCTGCTGATGGCTGTTGTTGACCCGCGTATCAGCTTCACCAAGAAGGAGGGGTCACGATGAGCAAGTACTCTGCTAAGGACAAAATAAGCAAAAAGCTTGAGGACAGCATTGCCCAAACCAATGCTCCTCTTACCGAGAAGGACGACCTTACCCCCGAGGAGATAGCCAAGCTTACTCCCGAGGAATTTGACTTTGCCGAATATGATGAAACCGCTGCCGAGCGCGCGGGCTATTCCAACTATTCATATTGGCGCAGCACCATAAGGGTGTTCTTCAAAAACAAGGTTGCCGTTACCAACCTGATAATAATGCTGGTGTTGGTACTGTTCACTTTCCTGCAGCCCCTGCTTCCCAACCAGTTTGATCCCAACCTTGTAAACAAGTTCGACGAAAAGGCCGTGTGGCTCATAGTTGACGAGGACGGCAAGGCTAAGCTGAGCGGTATCAAGTATACCAAGGGCGACTATGCCGCCGAGACCGACGGCAGGAACACCACCCTTGCCTATGTTCAGGCTCCCGAAGACTGGGGCAACATAAAGCTTTATGTGCAGGAAAAGGGCGGCGTTGCCGAAGAGATAGCCGCCACTGCCGACAACGAGAATCCCGGCTGGTATTACGCCGTGATAAGCGCCGAAAAGCCTTATATGTACGTCACCAGTGAAGACGGCGAAAAGACCACCTATTTCCAGGCGTGCTGGATAACCGTTGACGCCGAGACTACGGGCGTAACATCCTCTTCCTCCAAGCAGACCTCCGGCGAGCTTATAGCCGACGTGCCCGAAGGCTATGTGCTTACTTACCTGTATGTTCCCGCAGAGTGGGGCACACCCAAGGTAATGGCCAGCGGCATTATGCGCGGCAGCGAAGCGAGCGAAGTTGAGTTCACTCCCCTTGAAGGCGAAGGCAACGAGGACTGGTACTATGCGTTCGTTAACAGCGAACAGATGATGCTTGAAATAACCAGCGAGAACGGTGAATATGAGGGCATGAACAAGGGCGTTGCCCGCGTTACCGATCCTACCGAGATCACCCCGCAGGTCGGTTTCATAAGCAATCAGCGTCCTAACGAAGTATATTGGTTCGGCACGAACGATATCGGTCAGGATCTTTGGAGCAGGATGTGGAGCGGCACGCGCACCAGTCTGTTCATTGGTATAGTCGTTGCGGCTATCGAGGCCGTGGTCGGCATACTGGTTGGTCTGCTGTGGGGCTATGTCCGCAAGCTGGACTTCCTGTTCACCGAAATATACAACGTTATAAACAACATTCCGTCCACCATAATCCTCATACTTGCATCCTATGTTATGAGGCCCAGTGTGCAGACGATAATAATCGCAATGAGCATAACCGGCTGGATAGGCCTTGCGCGCTTTATCCGTAACCAGGTCATAATCATCCGCGACCGCGACTTCAACCTGGCGTCCCGCTGCCTTGGCACGCCTACCCGCCGCGTTATCATGAAGAACCTGCTGCCCCAGATGGTTTCCGTTGTCATGCTGCGCATGGCGCTCGCCATCCCCGGCGCTATCGGTTCGGAAGTGTTCCTGGCGTATATCGGCCTTGGCCTGCCCATAAGCATACCGTCCCTGGGTAACCTGGTAAACAAGGGCCGCAGCCTTATGATGGCTCCCAGCCTCAGGTATCAGCTGATAATCCCCGCGGTAATTCTTTCCATAATCACCGTGTGCTTCTACTTGGTAGGTAATGCGTTCAGCGACGCTGCCGATCCCAAGAATCACGTTTAAGGAGGGCTGACAATGGAAAACAAAGAGGTAATCCTTTCCGTAAAGGATCTCAACGTTAAATTCAGCCTGCGCGGCAAGGTGCTGCACGCTATCCGCGGCATAAGCCTTGATCTGTATAAGGGCGAAAGCCTTGCCATAGTTGGCGAGTCCGGCTCCGGCAAGAGCGTATTCACTAAAAACTTCATTGGCCTTCTGGACAAGAACGGTTGGGTGGATTCCGGCGAAATACTCTATTACGGCCGCGACCCCGAACATCCCATTGACCTTGCAAAGCTGAAGACCGAACAGGATTGGTTCGGCATCCGCGGCAAGGAAGTTGCAATGGTAATGCAGGACCCGATGACCAGCCTTAACCCGCTTAAGACCATCGGCTGGCAGATAGGCGAAGCGCTTAAGCTGCACCAGAATCTGCATGGCGAGGAAGCCAAGCAGAAGGCCATAGAAATACTGGCGGACGTTGGCATACCCGAACCCGAGCGCAGATACGCGCAGTATCCGCACGAGTTCTCCGGCGGCATGAGGCAAAGGGTCGTAATAGCCATAGCAATGGCTTGTAATCCGCGCATACTTATCTGCGATGAGCCCACAACCGCGCTGGACGTTACCATTCAGGCGCAGATACTGAACCTGATAAAGCAGCTTAAGGACAAATATGAGCTGACTACCATTTACATAACGCATGACCTTGGCGTTGTTGCAAACGTTGCGGACCGCATTGCTGTTATGTATGCGGGTGATATAGTTGAAATAGGCACCACGGACGAGGTGTTCTATGATCCCAAGCATCCTTATACTTGGGCGCTGCTCAGCTCCCTGCCGCAGCTTGGCGTTAAGGGCGAGGATCTGTACTCCATAAAGGGTACCCCTCCGAACCTGTTCCATCCCATCCGCGGCGATGCTTTTGCCGCGCGTAACCCGCAGGCGCTGAAGATAGACTTCCAGCACAGGCCGCCTTATTTCGAGGTATCGCCCACGCATAAGGCCCGCACATGGCTGCTGGATCCCCGCGCGCCGCATGTGGAACCGCCCGCAAGCATAAAGAACATAAGGAACATGAGAAATCTGCGCAGTAACGGAGGAAAGAACAATGGCTGATATGAATAAAGAACCTCTGCTTCAGGTGCGCGATATGGAAGTCACCTTCGGCAAGGGCAAAAAGAAGTTCGTTGCCGTAAAGGGTGTTACCTTCGATATTTATAAGGGCGAAACGTTCGGCCTGGTCGGCGAATCCGGTTCCGGTAAAACCACCATCGGCCGCGCCATAATCCGCATCAATCCTATATCTGCCGGCGAAGTTATCTTCAAGGGTCAGCGCATAAGCGGCAAAATAAGCCGCCAGCTTGATAAGCAGGTGACCCAGAAGATACAGATGATATTCCAGGATCCTATGGCCAGCCTTAACGAGCGCGCCAAGGTGGACTACATCGTAAGCGAAGGTTTGATAAATGTGCGTCCCGATATCTCCAAGGAGGAGAAGGAGGCCGCCGTCAGCAAGGCGCTTTCGGACGTTGGTCTGCTGCCGGAGTTTGCAAGCCGCTTCCCGCATGAGTTTTCCGGC
>CAVDFM010000018.1:18871-20264 GCA_963608365.1 bacterium
TTATAATGGAGCCGGAATTCATAATTGCGGACGAACCTATAAGCGCGCTGGACGTGTCCATCCGTGCGCAGGTGCTGAACCTGATGAGCAAGCTGCAGAAGGAGCGCGGGCTGACCTATCTGTTCATAGCGCACGATTTGAGCGTTATGCGCTTTATCTGCGACAGGATAGCCGTTATACACAAGGGTGTTATAGTGGAGCTTTCCGAAACCGAAAAGCTGTTCGCGCACCCGCTGCATCCTTATACGCGCGCGCTGCTTTCCGCCATACCTATGCCGGATCCCGAGAGCGAACGCGAGAAGGTGCTGGAAGTATACGATCCTTCCTGCCATCATTATGAAACCGACAAGCCCGTTTGGACGGAGATCGAGCCGGGCCACTTCATAATGGCTAACCAGGAAGAATTGGCAGAATACCGCAAGCAGCTCGGAAACAACTGATATTCGGCCGAAAAGGCATGAGTTTATCCGCCTGAAGAGCCTTCTTTGGGCGGATAATTTATGTTCGGAAGGAAAATTAGCGTATTTGGGTTGACTTTGGGCGGATGTTCACTTATAATATTTTTTGTTTGCGGATATAGCCCATGTTTTTTGATATGGAATACCGCTATGTTGCATCAGAGGGGAGGGATAAAGAAATGGAAATTCGTGTAGGCGAAAACGAGTCCCTGGAGAGTGCCCTGAAACGGTTCAAACGTAAGTGCGCGCGCTCTGGCGTCCTCGCTGAGGTCCGTAGGCGTGAGCATTATGAGAAGCCCAGCGTAAAGCGCAAGAAGAAAGCCGAAGCTGCCCGTAAGCGCAAGTATTAATTTGCCTTTAGCGGTAAGCCTTTGGGCATAGCTTAAAAGAAACAAATGAGCCGGATGAGGTTTGTTCCTTGTCCGGCTCTTTTTTTGCTGCATTGCATTGGTGCAATTCCTGCATCATTTTCGTATTCCTGTTGCTATAATGGTCGATTTCTGATAAAATATGAAAGAATTGAATTAAAATGAAAGTGAAAAGGATAAAACCATGAGGATTCTTTTAACAAATGACGATGGGGTCTATGCCGCGGGCATACGCGCGCTGGCCGTTGCCCTGCATGGGAAGCACGAAGTTACCATTGCCGCGCCCAGCGTGCAGCGCAGCGGCGCAAGCCATTCCTTCACATGCAGCGAATTTGGGCTGAGTGCGGAGCGCGTAACGCTTGAAGGGCTTGAGGATGTTACGGCGTATGCAATAAGCGGCACGCCTTCGGACTGCGCAAAGCTTGGGCTGCAGCTTATGGGCGAATGGCCTGATCTTGTAGTGTCCGGCATAAACCACGGCAGCAACCTTGGCACGGATACGCTTTACTCCGGCACCGTAGGCGCGGCCATGGAGGCGGCTATATACGGCGTGAAGGCCATTGCCGT
>CAVDFM010000019.1:0-19838 GCA_963608365.1 bacterium
AAAGGCGCCACCGCTTGCGGGGGAGCTGTCTGTGAGCGATAGCGAACAGACTGAGGGGGAATAACTCGCGGCACTTGGCTTTTTAGCTGCACCCCTTTCGGCACTTCGTGCCACTTTCCCCGTAAACGGGGACAGCTTTTGGAAACGACGGTTTGAGCTTATACCGCCCCAAAAGGCTCCCCGAACGGGGAGCTGTCAGCGAAGCTGACTGAGGGGTTGCGATAAACAAAAAGCGACTTCACACTTAGATTATTATTTCATAGGGAGACACACACATGGCTGATATGGTCAGAACACGATTTGCCCCGTCCCCGACGGGGTATATGCACATAGGCAACCTTAGGAGCGCGCTCTACACCTGGCTGTATGCGCGCCACCACGGCGGCAAGTTCATACTGCGCATTGAGGATACCGACCGCAACCGCTATGTTGAAGGCGCGACGGAGGTTATTTACCGCACGCTTAAAAGCATAGGCATGAACTGGGACGAGGGCCCGGACGTGGGCGGCGAATTCGGCCCGTATGTGCAGAGCGAAAGGAAGGATATGTACCTGCCTTACGCGAAGCAGCTTGTTGAAATGGGCAAGGCTTATTATTGCTTCTGCACCAACGAAGAGCTGGACGCGCGCCGCGCCGCCGCCGCCGAAAGGGGCGAAACGTTTAAGTACGACAAGCATTGCCTGCACATGGATAAGGCGGAGGTAGAGCGCCGCCTTGCCGCGGGAGAGCCTTACGTTATCCGCCAGAACGTGCCGGAGCATGGCGAGGCCAGCTTTGACGACGCCATATACGGCCACATAAAGGTGGATTGTTCCGAACTTGACGACATGATACTCATCAAGGCGGACGGCATGCCCACCTATAACTTTGCAAACGTTATAGACGACCATACCATGGGCATAACCCATGTTATGCGCGGCATGGAATATCTTTCCTCCACGCCCAAGTATAATCTGCTTTATGATGCTTTCGGCTGGGAAAAGCCCGTGTATATACACATGACCAGCATTATGCGCGATGCGCAGCATAAGCTTTCCAAGCGCGACGGCGACGCTTATTTTGAAGATTACCTTGCCAAGGGATACCTCAAAGATGCAATAGTCAATTACGTTGCGCTGCTTGGCTGGAACCCGGGCGACGACAGGGAGTTCTTTACGCTTGACGAGCTTGTGGATGCGTTTGACGTATCGGGCATGAGCAAGTCCCCGGCCATATTCGATGTTGCCAAGCTCACCTGGATGAACGCCGAATATATCCGCCGCATGAGCGCGGAGGAGTTCGATGCGGCGGCCGAGCCGTGGTACGAAAAGGCCGGCATAGCCCACATGGATAAGGACGTGCTGCGCCGCATTCTGCAGCCCAGGCTTGAAATATTCTCCCAGATGGCGGACATAACCGACTTCCTTACCAAAATGGACGAGGAATTCGACATTGCCCTTTTCACCAACAAAAAGTCCAAGACCAATGCGGAGGTTTCTGCTAACGTGCTCGATATGGTCATACCCGCGCTTGAGGCGCTGCCCAGTTGGGATGAAGAAAGCCTGCACAGCCTGCTTATAGGCATGGCGGAAGCCAACGGCATGAAGAACGGCACGCTGCTTTGGCCCGTGCGCATAGGCATGGCGGGCAAGGCCGTTACCCCCGGCGGCGCGATAGAGATTGCGGTGCTGCTGGGCAGGGAAGAGAGCCTTAGAAGGCTCAAACTCAGCCGCGCGCGCCTGAACGCCGCGCTGTAAGAAAGAGGATACAAACAAGCTGTATTGCGGGTTTTGAGGATAGGCATTACTTATGTATTACGCAGACGAAAAGCAGCTTATAGACATGTGGCGCTTTGAAGAGCAGTTCCCGTTCGGCGGATGGGAACTGATGCACCTTGACGGGCGGTGGGAAAGCGAACCGCTCCCGTGGGATTACCGCGAGGAGGTGCTTATGCGGCTCAAGGATACGGATATGTTGCTTGATATGGACACGGGCGACGGAGGATTCCTACTTAGCCTTAGGCATCCGTATGAGCTTACCTGCGCCACCGAATCGGACGGGCGGGATTATGAATGCTGCGTGGAGCAGCTTGCCCCCCTTGGCATACGGACGGCGTATTGCAACGTGGACGAAGAAGAACTGCCCTTTGAAGACGATATGTTCGACATGGTGCTCAGCCGCCATGGCGGATACATGATAGAAGAACTGTTCCGCGTGCTGAAGCCCGGCGGTTTGTTCATAACCGAACAGATTGGCCAGCGGGACAACCGCGCCCTTTCGCGCAGGCTTTTGCCCGAATATGAACCCCCGTTCCCGGGCCATTGCCTTAAAAACGCGGCGGAAGCCTTCCGCGGCTACGGGTTCAATATCCTCTATGGGCAGGAGTATTTCCCAAAACTCAGGTTCAATGACGTGGGCGCGCTTGTGTACTTTGCGCACATAGTGGGCTGGGAATTCCCGGGCTTTTCGGTGGACAGGTGCCGGCGCGAGCTGCTTGCCCTCAATGATGAGGTGCAGGAGATGGGCTGCATAGAAAGCCTTCAGCACCGCTTCATATTGGTCGCGCAGAAGATACAGACAAAATAAAAAGGAGTCATTTATATATGGCAAACGGAGACGTTATTTTTGTAGACAGGCATAATACGGACAGCGAAAAATGGGATGGGCTTACCGAAACCTACGGCAGGGACGGTTTGCAGGCCATGTGGGTAGCCGATATGGACTTCAAGGCGCCGGAGTGCGTGCAGAAGGCCATCGATGATTACATCAAAACGGGTGTGTTCGGCTACTATATACCGCGCGAATCCTACGTTGAAGCGTTTATCGATTGGGAGCGCAAATACCACGGCTACGAAGTAAAGAAGGAATGGGTGCGCTTCTCCCCGGGCGTTGTGCCGGCAATAAACTGGTTTTTGCACTTTATGACCAACGAGGGCGACGCAGTAATAGTCCAGGCCCCCATATATTATCCGTTCATGGACGGCGTGAAGAACAATAAGCGTAAGCTTATAATGTGCGACCTTGTGAACACCAACGGCGTTTATACCATCGATTTCGATGCGTTTGAAAAGCAGATAGCCGAAAACGACGTGAAGGTTTTCATAATGTCCTCTCCGCATAATCCTTCCGGCCGCGTATGGACGAAGGAAGAGCTGAAAACTATGCTTGATATATGCAAAAAGCACCATGTTTTCGTAATAGCGGACGAAATTCATCAGGATATAGTTTTCTCCGGCACGCAGATACCCGCGGCGACCGTTGGCGATTATGACGACATGCTCGTCACCCTTACCGCCGCCAGCAAAACGTTCAACCTTGCCGCGCTGCAAAATTCCTTTGTGGTCATACCCAATGCCGACCTTCGCGCTAAGTACGACGAATTTAAGGAAGGCATACGCCTGCGCGACGGCAATCCTTTCGGCTATGTTGCCGTGGAGGCCGCGTATCGCCACGGGCGCGAATGGTTTGAAAACGTGAAGAGCATTATATACGGCAACTATCTTTATATAAAGGATACCTTCGCCGCGCGCCTGCCCAAGGCCGTCGTTACCCCGCTTGAGGGTACCTATCTTATGTGGATTGACCTTGGGGCATATGTGAGCGCGGAAAATATGCACGACTTTATTCAGAATAAGTGCGAATTGGCGTTTGACTACGGCGATTGGTTCGGCGGGGAAAGGTTCGGCACGCATGTGCGCATAAACCTTGCCACCTCGCGCGAAATGGTCGAAAAGGCCGTTGAAAAGATGATTGCGAATATTGAAAAGTAAATCACGGTAAACCAAAAGCGGCGGGAGAGATGCTCCTGCCGCTTTTATAATGCGTCGATAACTTTATCAGTCTACCCTTTCGTCGCCCCAGAAGAACAGCGCAACCGTGCCGGGGCCGGTGTGGCTGCCGATGGTGGTGCCGATGTTGTTTATCTCCACCTTGCCGTTAAGGTGCGGGAACGCGGCCTCTACCTGGTCCGCAACGTAGCGCGCGTCTTCAAAGCAGGCGGAATGGCACATATAGCACTTGCCGGAATAATCAAGGCCGTTTTCAGCATGCTCCTTCATTTTTTCAACTATGGCGTTGAGCACCTTTTTCTTGCCGCGTATTTTATAGCGCGGGATAAGGCGGCCCAGGTTATCCATGTTCAGCAGGGGGCAGATGTTCAGCACCGTGCCGAACCAGCCGGCGGCCTTGGATATGCGCCCGCCCTTAACGTAAAACGTAAGGTCGGTGGAAAGGAACCAATGGTGCAGGCGCAGCCTGTTCGCCATTGCCCAGTCGTAAACCTCGTCTATGCTCTTGCCCTCGTCGCGCATGTCCGCAAGCGTATCCATAATAAGGCCGTAGCCGGAGGACGCGCCAAGGGAGTCCACAACGAGTATCTTGCGCTCGGGGTACTTTTCGCTCAGCTCCTTTGCCGCAAGCGCCGCGCTGTTGCTAACGCCGGAAATGCCGCTTGAAAGGGAAACGTGCAGAATATCCTTGCCCTCTTCAAGGAAGGGGGTGAAGTAGGCTATGAATTCATCGGTATTTATCTGGCTTGTGCGGGTGTCCGCGCCGTTTGCCATTGCGGCGTAGAACTTATCGAACGGAATGGATTGGCCAAGGTCGTCCGGATAAGCCTTGCCGTCAAGGAAAAAGTGGAAGCAGATGTAATGAATGTCCCTGGACTCAAAATGCTCGCGCGAAAGGTCCGCCGTGGAGCAGCAGCTAAGAATATATGCCATGGGTAATCCTCCTTGGATCAAACGTATCTAATATGCTTCATTATATTACATGGCTGTGCATATGTCAAAGACTACGTTGCTAAATGAGCCATAAAATAGTATAGTATATGTAAGTTACACGCAAGGAGAGTACCGCATGATGCAGAATGTTTTCACAAAAACGCTTGAACGCATAACCAAAGAGACCGGCCTTGTGGGCGGCGTGGCCATAGTATTCAAAAACGGCGAAATAACCTTTGCCGCGCCCTACGGGTACGAGGACAGGGAGAATAATATCCCCATGACGCTCAACGCTTCGTTTGACATCGCCTCCTGCTCCAAGGCATGGACGGTGATGCTGGCGGCGCAGGCCGTGGACGAAGGGCTTATCGGCTGGGACGAACCCGTTCAGCACGCCATGAAGGATTTTGACATGCTGGATCATTATGCGGGCGCGCATCTTAGCATACGCGATATGGCAAGCCACAGAAGCGGCCTGCCGTGCCATGATTTTATGCGCAACAAGGTGGGCGAAAGCCGCCGCAACCTTATGCTCAAATGCGCCAACCTTGACGCGAGCGCGGGCTTCAGGGAAACGTATCAATACAATAACCATATGTACATAGTGCTGGGCTATCTTATGGAGGTGCTGCGCGGGGGCGAAAGCTGGGAAAGCCAGATAAAGCGCAACATTGCCGATAAGCTTGGCGTGGAAACGATACGCTTCCGCGGGTTGCCGGGCAACATGGATAACCTTGAGCGCGCGCTGCCCTATGTTTCCGATGGTTACGCGGCGCACCGCTGCAACTATTCCGATTCTCCGCTTTCCGGTCCCTGCGGCGGCATAAAGGTGAACGTGAAGGATCTTTCCAAATGGGTAATGGCAATGGCGCGCGGCGGCGTATGCGAAAGCGGGGAGCGGCTTTGCAGCGCGGCGCAGTACGCGGCGATGACCTCGCCCGTTATACCCTCCGCCGAGGAGGACATGGGTTCCCTCCGCGGCTGCTGCTACGGACTGGGCTGGCATACGGGCGTATACAACGGGCGCGACATAGTGTTCCACAGCGGCGGGCTTGAAGGCTTCAATACCCAAGTGGGCTTCATAAAGGGCGAAAACAGCGGCTACGCCATGATATTCAATACCGGCACCACTCCCGCCTCCGTAATAATCCGCGCTATGGCGCTCGATATGCTCACCACCGGCGCGCCGAAGGAAAGCTATGACGATATGATAGACGCATGGCTGAAGAAGCGGGACGACATGATCGCCACCATCAAGAACGGCGTTGAGGGCGAGGACGTGACCATAGAAAACGCGCCGCAGCTCGTGGGCACATACGAGCATCCAGCCTACGAAACATTTGACGTTGAAAACCGCGGCGGCAGGCTTTGGTTCGCCTACGGCAGCTTTGAAACTCCGCTCTCCTTCGCCAAGGCGGACGGCATGATATGCGGCTACCCCGGCACGCTGGACGGCCTTGTTCCCGACCATATAGAGCTTTGGCCCGACGGAAACGATTTAAGGCTCAGAACAAGCGACTCCGAGCTGAAGATGCTGTTCAAAAAGATAAAATAAAATACGGAAGTATGAAAAAAGTGGCCTTGAGCCACTTTTTTATTTATGCTATTATATTGGGCAAATTCATGGGAAAGGCGGTAAGGCGGCATGCAGGAATTATGGTACAGGCCGATTATGTTGCTTATGGTGCTTGCCGGGGTATATTTTACCGTGCGCACAAGCCGCGTATTTTCCCAAAATCTGCATAACGATACGGACGTATCATTCCTGTTCAACCGGTGCGGCAGGCCGCTGCGCCGCGCGTATTCCGCGGGTATATTGGCGCAGGTGGGCGAAAGCATATGCTTTCCGTTTGTGGTCATGCTGCGCATGGCGATCGCCGCGGGCGGGGCGGGGGCGATAGTATGGTTCACGGTGTTTTCGCTGCTGCTCAAATGCGTGCAGGGGGCAATGGGCGCGCTCGGAACCTATTATGGCAGGTCTGGCAGCACGGCGGCGCTTATAGTGCGCTCCGCAAAAAGAAAAAATGCCGGCACGGGTAAAACGGGCGCGGCAATCATGCTGGGCATACAGGCGGCGTTTGTTTCGCTTGGCCTGGCGGCAGCCGTGTTTGCTGTCCCAAACGGCGCAGGCGGTATGCTTATATATGCCGGTATTGCCGCGGCGGCAGCGGCGCTGCTTGTACGCAGGCGCGGCAGTACGGCGGAAACTTGCATTGGCGCGGCGTTTATCGCGTTCCTTGCGGCGGCCCTTTTGCACAACGGCGCAAACTTTATGCTTATAATAAAAATTATGTTTACGGATGCCGTGCAGCTTGGGCACATAGTGTTTACCCACAGCGGCATGGGCCTGGGCGCATGCATGGGCGCGGGTGCGTGCCTCAGCGCCGGACTGTTTTTGCTGAATGCGTATTCCGCGGGCGAAAACGCGGATATGTTCCCTCACCCGATATATGCCGCCGTGTATCATCAGCTTAGGTGGAGCGCTGCGGCAATAACGGCATTCGTAATTGGCATGCTAATGCTTTGCTTTGAACTTGAAGCCGACGCGAACGAAACAACAAAGGCGATAATGGCCGCGTTTGTGTGTTTTTTCGGCACGCGGCAGCTTATTTGCTCAATAAAACGGCTTTGGAAAGATATGCGCATCAACCGCGCGGTGTGCATTGCGGCGTGTGCTGCCGCGCTGATAACAATGCTGAACAAAAGCGCATTCGGCATCGCGCTCAACATTATTGCCTGCGTGGGCATGACGGGGCATATAATATATGCCCTTAGCGACAGCGGCTGGTATTTTGCGCTGATGGAAGATTACCGCGACCGCTACGTTTGGCATAGTATTCCGCATCCGGATCTGATGGCCGAAAAAGAACAGGATATGGAAAAGCAGGATATATAATTTGCGCAATTATGTGAAGAATCACATCAAATATTGATATTGTCACGATATTTTTAGTCTATAATTCAACAAAATAAACCTAAAACGCCAGATTGGAAAGATGGAGCTATGTTAAAATACTTCCTCAAAAGGATCGTATCTTCCGTGATAACGATCTTTATGATCATTACAATCACCTTTTTCCTTATGAAAGCGATACCGGGCAATCCGTTTACGGATGAAAAGATGCCCAATCCCGAAATAAGGGCGGCGATGATGGAAAAGTATGGCCTAGATAAGCCGCTTATCGAGCAATACTTTGTGTACCTTGGGAACTTTATACGCGGGGATTTCGGCGTGTCCTATACCCGCGCGGGCATAACTGTTAACAAGGTGATTGCGGACGGCTTCCCGTATTCGCTGGCGATAGGCCTGTATTCTTCGCTTATCGTGGTTTTTGCGGGCATAGGCTTCGGTGTGTTGTGCGCGCTCAACCAAAATAAGTTTATTGACCGTTTCTTCATGGTTATCTCCACACTCGGCGCCACCATACCAAGCTTTGTGCTTGCAACGGGCTTTTTGTTCATATTCAGCAAAACGCTCGGCTGGGTGCCGGCCTTCGGCGTTGATACGGCGGCGGGATACATAGGGCCGATAGTTGTTATAGGCGCGTTCTCGCTTTCCTTCATAACGCGCCTTACCCGCACAAGCCTGCTTGAAGTGCAGCAGCAGGATTATATCCGCACCGCGCGCAGCAAGGGCATATCCGAGTTCAAGGTAACGTATAAGCATGCGCTGAGGAACGCGCTGCTGCCGGTAATAACCTATGTTGGCCCGATGGTTGCAAGCATAGTTACGGGTTCGTTCGTTATTGAAAAGGTGTTCGGCATACCGGGCGTGGGCAGTCTGTTCACAAACAGCATAATAAACCGCGACTATCCGCTGATAATGGGCATAACGGTGTTCTTTGCAATATTGCTGGTAATAGCTGTGCTGATAGTGGACTTTATATACGTTCTGGTGGATCCCAGAATAAAGCTGGATTAACAGGAGGGGAGAACAAATGGAAAGCAACACGCGCTGGCAAAAGGTTGACCGCGGTACGCTTGAATCCGAAAAGCTGTCCCGCCCCAGCCTGACATATTGGCAGGACTGCTGGCAGAGGCTAAAAAAGAACAAAAGCGCCATACTGTCGCTGATAATAATTCTGGTGATAGTGCTTGCGGCAATATTCGTGCCCATGTTTTGGCGGTTCTCTTACGATCAGCAGAATCTTGAATTTGCCAATATTCCCCCGCAGCTTGAACTTTATGACCTTGGGGACGGGGCGTATGTGTATTTGACAAACGAATTTAAGTGCATCGATACGGACGAAAAGGGCAACCTTATCGCTTCATCCAACATGGTGCGGGACGACAAGACCAACCGCATGTACATTTATGAAATAAACGGCAAGCCGCTTATTGTGGACTATGGCGTATATTTCAAGGCTAAGTCCGAGTTTATACAGCAGGAGGCCGCAAACGCATCCAGCGGGCAGATAGCCGTGGCAAACGTGGACTATCTTATCAAATACTTTGGCGATAATCCGCCAGAAAGCGGTTATGTTACCATTGACGAAGCGCGCGCGATACTTGACAAAAAAATAGAGCGCTTTACCGTTACCTACAACGGCGCAACGATGAAGCCGTTCAAGACAGTTTCAAACAAAACCTATATATGGGGCAGCGATTCGCTGGGCAGGGATGTGTTCATCCGCGTTATGTACGGCGCGAGAATGTCCCTGCTGGTGGGCGTTGTGGCCGCGATAGTCAACTTTGTTATAGGCGTGCTGTACGGCGGCATAGCGGGATTCTGCGGCGGCAGAGTGGATAACATAATGATGCGCATTGTGGATACCATAAGCTCCATCCCGATGATGCTTTATGTAATACTGCTTATGGTGGTGCTGGGGCCGGGGCTTCAGTCCATAATAATCGCAATGGGATTGACATACTGGGTAGGCATGGCGCGCATAGTGCGCTCCCAGGTGCTCAGCATGAGGGAGCAGGAATTCGTGCTTGCGGCAACGCTGCTGGGCGTACCGTCGCACAAGATACTTACCCGCCACCTTATACCAAACGCCATGGGTCCCATAATGGTTTCCATAACCATGCAAATACCAAGCGCCATGTTTACCGAAGCGTTTTTAAGCTTTATAGGACTTGGCGTATCAAAGCCCAAGGCTTCATGGGGTGCGCTTGCAAACGCGGCGCTGCCGGGATTGTATACCAATCCTTATCAGCTTTTCTATCCGGCGCTGGTCATGAGCATAACGATATTGGCGCTCAATCTGTTCAGCGACGGGCTTAGGGATTCGCTTGACCCAAGGCTTAGGAAGTGAGGAATACGGATATGGCAAGAAAACTGTTATCTGTAAGGGATCTTAAAACGTCGTTCTTTACCCACGTTGGCGAGGTAAAGGCCGTGCGCGGCATAAGCTTTGACGTGAATGAGGGCGAAGTGCTCGGCATAGTCGGCGAATCAGGCTCCGGCAAAAGCGTGACCAGCCTTTCCATAATGGGTCTGCTTCAATACCCCGGCCGCGTGGTTGACGGCGAAATATTGCTCAACGGCGAAGATATACTGACATACAGCAAGGACCAGATGCGCAAGGTGCGCGGCAAGGAAATTGCGATGATATTCCAGGACCCCATGACAAGCCTTAATCCGGTTTACACGATAGGCAACCAGGTCATGGAAATGATACTGGAACACGAAAAGATGACCAAGCGGGAGGCCCGCGCACGCGCGATAGAGATGCTGAAGCTTGTCGGCATTCCGGCGGCGGAAAAGCGCATAGACAGCTACCCGCACGAGTTTAGCGGCGGAATGAGGCAGCGCGTTATGATAGCGCTTGCGCTTTCCTGCAACCCGAAGCTGCTTATCGCGGACGAGCCCACGACCGCGCTTGATGTAACTATTCAGGCGCAGATACTCAGCCTTATAAAAAGCCTGAATAAGCAATTCGGCATGACCACAATGCTCATTACGCACGATCTTGGCGTGGTGGCCACGGTTTGCGATAAGGTTGCCGTTATGTACGGCGGGCTGATAATGGAATACGGCACGGTGGATGAAATATTCTATCATCCGCGCCATCCGTACACGATGGGCTTGCTCGGTTCCATACCCCATGTGGACGGCGGGGAAAAGCGCAGGCTTATACCTATAGACGGCACGCCGCCGGATCTTATAAATCCGCCCAAGGGCTGCCCGTTCAGCACGCGGTGCAAATATTGCATGAACGTATGCACCCAGGAGCAGCCGCCATATTTTGCGGAGGATAAGCACAGGACAATGTGCTGGATGCTCGATGCCGACGCGCCTAAGGACAGCGACTATGAGATGAGGAAGGCTGGTGTTAACTATGGCAGGTGATAAGCTGTTGCAAGTTGAAAACCTGACAAAGTATTTCTATAAGCCGCAGGGCCTTTTCGGCGAAAAGAAGCAAACGGTTAAAAGCGTTGACCATATAAGCTTCGACATAATGCGCAACGAGACGCTGGGGCTGGTAGGCGAATCGGGCTGCGGCAAAACCACCGTTGGCCGCACGATAACGCGGCTTTATGAACCTACCGACGGTAAAATAATTTTTGACGGGCAGGACATAAGCCATCTTACCAAAAAGGAACTGCTGCCATACCGCAAAAAGATGCAGATGATATTCCAGGACCCCTATGCATCGCTTAACGCGCGCATGACGGTTATGGACATAATACGCGAAGCTTTGGATCTTCATTCCGAACTTAAAACAAAGGAAGAAAAGAGCAAGCGGGTGTATGAATTGCTTGACCGTGTTGGGCTGATGCGCGAGCATGCCAACCGTTATCCGCATGAGTTCAGCGGTGGCCAACGCCAGCGCATAGGCATAGCAAGGGCGTTGGCGGTAGATCCGGAATTCATAGTGTGCGATGAACCGATAAGCGCGCTGGATGTTTCCATTCAGGCACAGGTTGTGAACATGCTGGAAGACCTTCAGCGGGAATTTGGGCTGACCTATCTTTTCATAGCGCACGATCTTTCCATGGTGCGCCATATAAGCGACAGGATAGGCGTTATGTACCTTGGCAAGCTGGTTGAACTTGGACCGAGCGAGGAAATATATAACCATCATCTGCACCCGTATACGGAGGCGTTGCTTTCCTCCGTACCCGTGCCGGATCCGGAAAAGGCGAGAATAAAGGAGCAGATAGTGCTTCAGGGCGATATACCAAGCCCCATAGACCCGCCTTCAGGCTGCCGTTTCCGCACGCGCTGCCCACGCGCCTGCGAACAGTGCGCCCAAGCTGAACCCGAACTGAAACCCGTGGGCAACGATCATTACGTTGCGTGTCATTTGGTTAAGGCTGAATGATAAAAATATAAACGCAATAGCGAAAAAAACAAGGAGGAAAACAAAAAATGAAACGTTTAGTGTGCCTTATGGTAGCCGCCGCAATGCTGCTTGGCCTTGCCGCGTGCGTACCCACAACGCAGCCGAACGAACCCGCCGCCACCGATGCGCCCAGCGCAAACGAAACGGCACAGCCCGGCGACAGCACCGAAACCCCCGCTGCCGAGGAAGTATCGGGCGACTATCTCATTTGGAACATAGGTATGGAGCCCAAAACATGGGACCCGCAGCTGAACACTTCCGGTGCCGGCGGCCACGTTATAATCAACCTTTACGACGGCCTTGTGCGCGACACTAAGGAAGGCATAAAGATGGCCACGGCTGAAAGCTATGAAATAAGCGCAAACGCCGAAGGCGTAGCGGACACCGTATACACATTCAAACTGCGCGATGACGCCAAATGGTCCGACGGCCAGAGCGTTACCGCGAACGATTTTGAGTACGCTTGGAAGCGCGCCTGCTCCCCGGAGATGGCGTCCCCCTATGCGTTCCTTATAACCGACTATATAAAGGGCGCGTACGAATATTTCTCCGGCACCGGCTCGCGTGACGACGTGGGCGTAAAGGCGCTGGACGAGCATACCCTTCAGGTTGAGCTGATACAGCCCACCGCGTACTTCCTTAACCTTGTATCCTTCTTTACCTATATGCCCTGCCGCGAAGATATGGCTTCCACCGGTGAAGGTTGGGAAAAGGATCCCGCCAAGTGCATAACCAACGGCGCATTCTATCTGGAAGAATACAAGATCGGCTCCCATGTTCTGCTCAAGAAGAACGAGAATTTCTGGAACAGGGATAACGTTAAGCTTGCCGGCATAAAGGGACTGTTCATAACCGATGCCACCACCTCTCTGCAGGGCTATGAAGCGGGCGAAATAAACGTGACCAGCACCCTGCCCGGCGAGGAAATACCCCGCCTGCTGGCAGAAGATCCGAACTTTGTAAGCGAGCCCGCACTTGGCACCACCTACATTGAGTTCAACATGGATGCCGAAATAGTTAACGATGTTAACGTGCGCAAGGCGCTTACACTTGCCATAGACCGCAAGCTGATATGCGATCAGGTACTGCGCAACGGCGCCGTTCCCGCGGCTGCGTTCGTGGCGCCTACGTTCAAGCTTTCCACGGGCGAAAGCATGCGCGCCATGGATGAATACGGCAACGTGACTACCGAATTTGAAATAAACCCCAACAGCGCGGAAGTTGACAAAGCGCGCGAATATCTGGCAGCCGCCGGCTATCCCAACGGCGAAGGCTTCCCCGAGCTTGACCTGCTCTATTACGAGAGCGGCAGCATGAGCCAGATTGCTGAAGCTGTTCAGCAGATGTGGAAGGAGAACCTGGGCATAACCGTAAACCTGAAGGTTGAGGAATATGCCGTGTTCGCCAACACTGTAAGCTCCGGTAATTACACGCTGTGCATGACCGGCTGGAGTGCGGATTATAACGATCCCATGACCATGCTTTCCCTCTTCACCGCTACCGGCCTTAACGATGCGCGTTGGAGATACAAGGAATACGCCGGCGTTCCCGATGACACCACGCTCAACCCCGAGAACCAGGCCTATGACGACGCCGTTATAATGGCCAGCAAGACCATGGGTGCCGAGCGCGACGGCTACCTGAAGGAAGCTGAAAAGGTGCTGATGGAGAACATGGTAATATGCCCCATACATTATGCCACCTATACACAGGTTATAGACTACGGTAAGGTTGCAGGCCCCGGCAGGACGCCGATAGGCCAGTGGGACTTCCAGTACTACACCGTACTTGGCAAATAATCAGGCTTTCCGCTTTGGGCTGCCCCCGCATCTGAGACACGGGGGCGGCTCAGCTTTTTTATCGGCAGAAATCATGCTGCGTATAAAAAACCGTTTTGTGGTATAATTATAAAAATTGCCTTCGGGCGCAAAAAAGGAAGGATCTGCCGCAATGTGGATCAGCGTTGTTGAGGACGAGAAAACTTTAAATAATTTGATCACAAAATACCTTGAAAAGGAAGGGTACAGCGTGCGCAGCTACGCCACGGGGGAGGACGCCGTGGCGGGGATAGATAAGCCCACAGACCTTTGGGTAATAGACATTATGCTGCCGGATCTGGACGGGTTCAGCGTTTTTAAGGAAGTTAAAAACCACGACAAAAATGTGTATACAATATTCATTTCCGCCAGGAATCAGGATATAGATCGCGTGGTGGGGCTGGAATTGGGCTGCGATGATTATATACCCAAGCCATTTCTTGTAAGGGAACTGGTGATAAAGGTAAACAAGCTGCTTAAGGCAGCGCCGCGCCATGCCGAAACGCTGGAGCTGCCGCCGTATAAAATACAGCTTGATAAGCACACCGTTATGGAAAAAGATCAGCCCATAAGCCTGACCGTAAAGGAATATGATCTGCTTGCGTACTTTGCCGCGAATCCGGACATCGTGCTGAGCCGCACGGATATACTGAACAAGGTTTGGGGTTATGATTATTTCGGCACGGACCGCGTGGTGGACGACACGATAAGAAGGCTTAGACGCAAACTGCCGAGACTTGCAATAGATACCGTTTACGGCCTTGGATACAGGCTGAATAAGGAGGGACTGTGAGCCGCTTTTCCGGAAGGGTATGGATGCAGGATAAGCCGCTTGCGTATCAGCTTTTTGTAAAGCTGTCCATTTATTCGGCGCTTGTGGGCGCGGCGGCAATAGCATATATGGCTGCATGCGTCTTTTCCGCAAAGCAGCTTACCGGCGAACAATGGGCCGAAATGGTTTGCCTGTTCATGATGGTGCTTACCGCCAATCTTTTCATTTCCCGTTCAATAACCGCGCGCATAACGGAGCCGTTTGAAAAACTGGCCAAAAATATGGGGCGGATAAGGAACAAAAGCTGGAAGGAAAAGATATATCAGGTCAACCGAAAGGATGAGGTTGGCCGCATAATCAACTCCCTTTCCGCCATCCAAACCAACGTGAACGAAATAAACGAAGACGAGGAACTGTTTTACCAAAGCGTGTCCCACGGGCTGAAAACGCCCATAATGGTTATACAAAACTGTTGCACGGCGTATCAGGACGGCATATACGGCGACGAAGCCATAGACATAATTATGCACGAAAGCGTTGCGCTTGAGGCAGGGATAAAAAAGCTGCTCTATGTTTCTTCGTTTGACCATATGCTTGGCAAGAAGAGCGAGTTTGTGGCGGTGGATATAGCTAAGCTGTGCGAGCAATGCGTTAAGCGCTTTGAAGCCAGCACCAACGGCGCAGCCATAGAGCTGGATGTGCCGCAAGGCATAATGATAAACGGCAATGCGGAGGCGCTGGAGACGCTTTTTTGCAACATAATAGAAAACGCCATACGCTACGTTAAAACAAAAATAAGGATATTCCTTAAGGAAGACGGCGCGAACTACATAATAGTTTTTGAAAACGACGGCCAGCCGATAGAGCAGAAAACCATGGAAATGCTGTTTGACAAATTCTATAAAGGGCCTAAGGGAAGCTTTGGCCTGGGGCTGTACATTGCGCGAAAGATAGCCATTTTTCACGGCGGCGACATATGGGCCGAAAACGTGGAAAACGGGGTGCAGTTCCATGTTGCGCTGAAAAAATATGTTGAGGAGGAAAATTGATATGAATTACGATCTTTTATACACAATGCTCAATACCGAATCCGTAAGCGGCGGGGAAATACCGCTGCAAAAAAAGGTTGCCGCGTATATGCGCGAAGCCGGCTTTAACGTGGATACGGACAAAACGGGTAACGTTATTGCCCACATTAACGAAGAAAGCGCCGTAAAGGTTCTGATGAGCGGACACATTGACGAAATAGGCTTCCGCGTAACGTATATTAGCGAAAACGGCATGATACATGTTAATAAGGCCGGCTTTATACGTCCGGAGCTTATGCAGGGCAAGCGCGTAACGGTGCTGGGTAAAAAGCGCATAGCGGGCGTTATGGGCATATTGCTCAAGGATGGAAACGTGCGCACGGATGTGGCGCTGAAGGATATGTATATAGACTGCGGCTTTACAACGGATAAGCAGGCGGCAGAATGGATAAAGCCGGGCGATTTCGTAACGTATACTTATACATACGATATGCTGGAAAACAACTGCATAGCCGGCCGCGGGCTGGATGATAAGCTGGGCGCGTTCACCGTTATGCAGGCGCTCATGCGCGCGAAGGAGCTGGGCGCAAAGGTGGGCGTATATGCCGCCACAACAGTGGGCGAGGAAACCACAATGCGCGGCGCATACTTTGCCGCGGCGCGCATCAAGCCCACGCTTGCAATAGCCGTGGACGTTATACATTCATCGGACTATCCCGGATCCGATGCGGAGCGTTTCGGTAAAATAGACCTTGGCAAAGGGCCGGTGCTTGTGCGCAGCGCGTGCAGCAATGAACCAACCGTGCGCAGGATGGATGGCGCGGCAAAGAAGGCCGGCATAGCCGTGCAGTATGAAGTTGCGGGCGGCGTAACCGGCACGGATTCGGACAAAATGCACCTGAGCGCGGAGGGCATACCTATGGCGGTGCTGAGCATCCCGCTCAGATATATGCACAGCCCCAGCGAAGTGGGCTGCCTTACGGACGTGGAAGAAAGCATAGAGCTTCTGGCGCAGTTTATAGCCGGCCTTGACGAAAGCTTCACCGCTGACCCGTTTGAAATATAAAAAAGCGTTTAATATAACGGGATTCCGGCAATCCTCTCATCATAACGATGGGAGGATTTTTATTTTATTATGAAAACAAAGCGAAGGATAATACGGCTTATTGCTGCGGCGTGCGCGGCGGCGGTGTTGAGTATGCAGGGCGCGGCGGGGGCTGCGCAGGCGGAGACGATGGGCGGCATACTTAGGCTGCACATAATGGCAAACAGCGATGCGGAGGCGGATCAGCGCGCAAAGCTTGCCGTGCGGGACGCGGTGCTTGAAACTATGGGCGGAATGCGCGGCTGCGAAAGCGAGGCGGAGGCGGAAGCGATGCTTATGCAAAGCGGGGCGGAGGTCCTTCGCGCGGCTGAGAATACGCTGAAAAAAAGCGGCATGGATTACGGGGCGCAGCTTGTCATAGGCGAATTTGATTTTCCGGACAGGGTGTACGGCGGCGTACTTTATCCCAAAGGAAAATACAGGGCGCTGAGGATAATTTTAGGCGAAGGAAAAGGGCATAATTGGTGGTGCGTAATGTTCCCCGCGATATGCATAGACGCGGGCGAAAAGGGGGAAATTGATATAAAAGGGCTTGAAATGAAAAGCTGGATAATAGAAAAGCTGAAAAGCATAGACGGAGGAAAGCTATGGGAAAAAATAATGCGAAGGCTTGGCTGAGCCTTGCCATGATATTCGCGCTGTGCCTATGCATAGGCGGCGAAAGCATAGCGGCCACGCTGAGGGTAGGCTCGAGCGGGGAGGACGTGAAAACCCTGCAAACCAAGCTTAAACGCTGGGGCTACTACACGGGCAGCATAGACGGCGTGTTCGGCGCGGGCACGAAGAAGGCGGTAATAGCCTTCCAGAAGAAAAACGGCCTTACGCCGGACGGCATAGTTGGCGCGGCAACGCTGAAGGCGCTGGGAATGAGCACATCGAGTGGGTCTGGCTCGTCAAGCTCAAGCGGCACGAATACGGACGGCAACTTATATCTGCTCGCGCGGCTGGTTTACGGCGAGGCGCGCGGCGAACCGTATAAGGGGCAGGTGGCGGTTGCGGCGGTTGTGCTCAACCGCGTGAAAAGCAGCCAGTTCCCCAACAGCGTAAGCGGAGTGATATACCAAAGCGGGGCGTTCAGCGTTGTGAACGACGGGCAGATAAACCTGACGCCTGACGAAACGGCGATAAAGGCCGCGCGGGACGCCATGAACGGATACGACCCGACGAACGGGTGCCTATATTACTATAACCCCGCAAAGACCACCAACCAATGGATGCTCAGTAAGCCGGTGCTTTTGGTGATAGGCAACCATTCATTCTTCAAATAAGGAGGGGGCATATGGACGAAAAGATAAGGCGCGAGGAAATGAGCGATATAGACGCCATAAACGCCATGGAAGAAATAGACCGCATAAGCACGGGCGAAGGCGCGGACGAGCTGAACGGAGTATGGAGCAGCGCGGGGCCGCGCGGAATATCGGACGGGGTGATGAACAGCATGGAACAAATTCCGCCCGACGAATTTGAGCAGGGGCAGCCGGCCGAGCCCATGCGCGAGCGGCGCGGAGGCGGGGGCGGAATATGGCGCGCGGTCGGGCGCATAGGCGTGCCGGTGCTGCTGGCGGTTGCGCTGGCGGCAACGGCCATGTGGGGAGACGGGCAAAGGGCCCTTGCCGAAGGATATAAGCAGAGCAGCGAAAACATGTACCGCCGCGCGTTTACGGAGCTGTGCGACGACATGAGCAATATGCAGACCGCGCTCGGCAAGCTGCGCGTGGCAGGCAGCGGCGGCCAATATATGCTGCTGCTTGACGATATATGGCGGCTTTCGGGTTCCTGCGTGAGCCTTATGAGCCAGATACCGTCATCCCACATAGATACGGCGGAACTGAACAGCTTTGTTGTGCGCATAGGGGATTACGCCCGCGCGCTGAGCAAAAAGGCGCTCAATGACGAGGAGCGCACCGCGGAGGACGAGGAGCAACTTACCGCGCTTTACGATTCCTGCGCAAAGATAAGCCGCGAACTAAACGATAGGCTGAGCATAGGCGACGTACCCACCGCCGCCGTGACCAACGAAGGTTATTACGAAAGCGCATACGCCGAGGACGTTAAGCAGAGCGACGATATAGATAAATTCCCTACGCTTATTTACGACGGGCCCTTCAGCGAAAGCAGCGAAAAGCGCGAGGCCAAGGGCTTAGGCAACGATGAAGTTGACAGGGAAACGGCGCGGGCAACCGCGGAAAAGCTGACCGGAACAAGCCGCATGGAGGACGCGGGGGAGACGGAAGGCACCATAGCAAGCTGGGACTTCACGGCAACGGACGAGCAGGGCCGTGAAACGGGAATATCCATAGCCAAGCGCGGGGGAAAGATAGTTTGGTTCATGGGCAGCGCGGCGGGCGGCGAAGATCAAATGCCGGACGAGGCCACGCGGGAACGCATGAAGCAGGCCGCGCTTGAATGGCTGGGCAAGGCGGGGTTCGATGATATGCGCGCAACATATGCGCAGTATTATTCCGGCGCGGGGGTGATAAACTTTGCCGCGACCAAGGACGACATAATACTTTACAACGACCTTGTGAAGGTTTGGGTGGACATTGAAACGAATGAAGTTATAGGCGCGGATGCGCGGAACTATCTTTTCAGCCATACGGAAAGGGAAATGCCCACGCCCGCCGTAAGCCCGGAGGAAGCGGAGGCGAAGGTGAGCATTAATCTTGAAATAGAATCAAGGGAGCTTGCGCTTATACCCATCACCATCGAAACGGAGCGGCTGTGCTACGAGTTCAAGGGCCGCTGCGGGGAGGACGAATATATTGTTTATATAGATGCGCAAACGGGCGCGGAGCAGCAGATATTCGTTATTATAAACACCGAAAACGGGCAGCTTACGGCCTGATTTAGGCGTAAAAAGCAAAAAAACCGAAAAATTGAGGAACTTTTACCGCTAAGCATTGACAACGGGCGAAAGGCAGTTAAAATATAGAAAACTGCCGCGGGAGAAACGCACATGTTCAATGCTTACGCCCAAGTTACCGCCGCATTAGACCGCGCCGTTACGGGACTGCCCGCCGGGCGGTCTAAAGCCGTTTATGCAAAAAACTGCCATGCTATAGTCCCCTGCACGGATGAAGCATACGCAAACGATATTGCCGCGCGCTGCCGCGCTGCCGTGGGC
>CAVDFM010000020.1:0-19508 GCA_963608365.1 bacterium
CATGCGTAAGCATGCTCAGGGACGCAAGATTTCATCGTCCCTGCCATCGTCCCTGCCATCGTCCCTGAAAAAACCCAGGCAAATAGCGGCTTAGGGACGATAGGGACGCAAGGGACGATAGTGTGTAAAAGAGGTTAGAGTAACTTAACTCCCTCCGTCTTTTGCTTCGCAAAATCCACCTCCCTCCAAGAGGGAGGCTTTTGGGCTGTATCAAAACTCTTACGTTAAGGCTCCCTCGCTGAGGTTCGGAGTTGAGCGCCGCCAGTGGCGGATGAAGCGAAACGGAGAACGGGGCAGGAACAGGGAGAATTACGAACGGCAGTGAGTAAGGCGACCTTGTTCCAACCAGAGTGGCCCTGCGTAGCAGTGGGAGCTGTCGAACGAAGTGAGACTGAGGGAGTTCTCCCCCCTACCCCCGCTTCCTATAATTCCTGCCGGATTGCTTGGGCCTACTGTCCTTGGCGGGGCTGCGCCTGTCCGCGCCCGCGCCTCTGTTTGCCTTTTCGGTGGGTTTGTGTATGTCCCTGGGCGGCAGCAGCGCATCCTTTGAAAAGCCTATCAAATCCTCCCTGTGGGCCTTCTTCAGCGCCTTTCGGGCAAGCGGGGCGTAGTTTGGCATAAAGTACTGCATAAGCGCGCGCTGCATGGCCTTTTCCTCCGCGTCCCGCGCAACATAAACGCGCTCCCCGCTGCGCGGGTCTATGCCCGTGTAGTACATGCAGGTGGAAAGCGTGCCGGGCGTGGGGTAAAAATCCTGCACCTGCTCCGGCCTCTGCCCGCTCTTTTTAAGGTACAGCGCAAGCTCTATCGCCGCGTTAAGGTCGCTGCCTGGGTGGCTGCTCATAAAATACGGCACAATGAACTGCTCCTGCCCCGCCTTTTTGTTCAGCGCCGCATAGCGCGCCGTGAAGGCGTCGTAAAGCTGATGCCGCGGCTTGCCCATAAGCTTCAGCACCTTGTCGGACACATGCTCGGGCGCTACCTTCAGCCGCCCGCTTATATGATACTTTATAAGGGAATTGAGGAACGCATCGCTCTTGTCATACATAACGTAGTCGTACCTTATGCCGGAGCGAACGAACACCTTCTTTATTCCCTTAACGTGCCTAAGCTTTTCAAGCAGCTCCACATAGTCGCTGTGGTCGGCGCGCATCTGGCTGCATGGTTCGTAGCCTAAGCATTGCCTGTCCGCGCATACGCCGTATTTAAGCTGTTTTTTGCAGGCTGGGAAGCGGAAGTCCGCCGTCGGGCCGCCAACGTCGTGTATATAGCCCTTGAACTCAGGGTCGTGCGTCATAAGCTCCGCCTCCCTTATAAGCGAAGCATGGCTGCGCGCCTGCACTATGCGCCCCTGATGGAACGTGAGCGCGCAGAAGGAGCACCCGCCGAAGCACCCACGGCACGACGCAAGCGAGAACTTGACCTCCTTGAGCGCGGGTATCTCCCCGCGGTAGCTTGGATGCGGCGCGCGCGTATACGGAAGGTCGTACACCGCGTCCAGCTCCTCCTCGCTCAGCGGCATGCTCGGCGGATTAACAACAATGTATGCGTTGCCGTGCGGCTGAACAAGGCGCTTGCCGCGTATCGCGTCCTGCTCCCGATATTGCTTCATGAATGCGGAGGCGTACTTTTCCCTGTCCGCCGCCACGTCCTCATAGCTTTCTATCAATTCGTAATCATAAACCCGCTCAAGCGAGCTTGTCATGTAGCAGCTTCCGGCAATGTATGTTATGTCCTTTATGTCAAGCCCGCTGCTCAATGCGTCCGCAACCTCAATTATGCTGCGCTCCCCCATGCCGTATAGCAAAAGGTCGGCCCCGCTGTCGCAAAGCACGCTGCGCCGCACCTTATCGTCCCAGTAATCGTAGTGCGCAAAGCGCCTCAGGCTCGCCTCTATACCGCCTATTATCACCGGCACGTTCTTGTAAGCCTCGCGGCAGCGGTTGGAATAAACTATAACCGCCCTGTCCGGCCGTCTGCCAGCAACGCCGCCTTCGGTATACGCATCCTCGCTGCGGCGCTTTTTGGCGGAGGTATAGTGGTTGACCATTGAATCCATGTTGCCGGAGCTTATCAAAAACCCAAGCTTGGGCCGCCCCAGCGCGCGGAAGGCCTCCGCGTCGTGCCAATCGGGCTGGGATATTATGCCCACGGTGTAGCCGTGGCTTTCCAGCACGCGGCTTATTATGGCCGGGCCGAACGAGGGATGGTCGATATACGCATCGCCTATTATGTACACAAAGTCAAGCTGCTCTATTCCGCGCGCCTTCATTTCGCGCCGGGACATGGGCAGCGGAGCCGTATCGTTTCCGTTTTGCACAAATTCATTATTCATGGCAAAACCATATCACAAATGCTCACTCCCTGTAAAGCACGATTGTGTGTTCTTTGCCGTCGTCAGATAGCTTTATGCCGTCCGCACAGCCCCGCCGTTCGCCTTTTTTGACCGTTATGCGGTATTTTGCGCCGCCCACGCGGTATTCTATTTCGTATTCTTCAAATTCCGTGCAGGGTTCTATTTTCAGCGTATCCCCGCTTTTCTTAAAGCCCAGCACGTCCTCCAGCACGCATTTGTATATCCATGCAGCCGCGCCCGTGTACCATGTCCAGCCCGCCCTGCCCTTCTGCCGCGCGGTGGTGTATACGTCCCCCGCAACGGCGTACGGTTCGCCCATGTAGCCGAGCATCCCTTCCCGCGAGGCCGTGCGCTCTATCGGGTTCAATAGCTTCATCAGCGTATGCGCGTCTTTTGCGCGCCCAAGCGCGCACGCGGCCCTTATCATCCATGCCGCAGCGTGGGTATATTGCCCTCCGTTTTCCCTAACGCCCGGCACATATGCCGTAATGTAGCCTATGCGTTCATCCGCCTTTGCAAACGCGGGTGCAAGCAGCGCCGCCGCATACCGCGTATCAACAAGCGCATCCATAGCGCTTACGAAGGCCGTTTCCGCGTTATCCATTCCCGTTATGCCCGCCCATGCCTGGCATATAAGGTCTATGCGGCAGCATTCGTTTTCCGCCCCGCCAAGCGTCTGCCCGTCGGCAAAATACGCCCTCTTATACCATGCGCCGTCCCATGCGTTCGCCTGCACGGCGGCCTTCAGCCTGTTTGCATGCTCGATGTACCGCGCCGCACGCTCACCTTCGCCCATGTCGGCGCATATTGGTGCAAAGCGCATCAGCACATCATATAAAAACATGCCGAGCCAAACGCTCTCCCCGCCGCCGCGGCCAACGCTGTCCATGCCGTCGTTCCAGTCTCCCCCGCCCATAAGCGGCAGCCCGTGCGCCCCGACTGCAAGGGATGAATCGATAGCCCTTACGCAGTGCATAAACACGCTCTCCTTTTCCTCCGTCCGCTCCATGCGGCGGTATATGTCCCGCTCCGCTTCGCCAAGCTCCGGCCCCGCAACGTACTCCGCCTGCTCATGCCATATGGCCTTATCCCCGGTTATGCGCGCGTATTCCGCCGCAACGTAGGGCAAAAACAGCCTGTCGTCGCTTATATGCGTGCGCACGCCCGTGTTTTCCTCGTGCCACCAGTGCATAACGTCCCCTTCCTTGAACTGGTGCGCCGCGCATTCCGTTATGTGCCGCCGTGCGCGCTCCGGCTCCGCATACACAAGCGCAAGCATATCCTGAAGCTGATCGCGGAAGCCCGTCGCCCCGCCGCATTGATAGTATCCCGTTTTCCCAAGCACTCTGGAAGCAAGCGTTTGATAGCAAAGCCGCCCGTTCATAAGCGTATCAAGCCGCGCGTCCGGCGTTTTTATTCTTATCACGCCAAGCCTGTCCCGCCACGCAGCCTTTACAGATTCAAGCTTATGCTCAATATCGCCTATGCTTTGGCTGCATATTGCCGCCATAGCTTCTTCATCCCCGCCGCCTAAGCATATGCAAAGCTTTCGCGTTTCGCCCTTGGGTATGCTTATATCCGCCCTCAGCGCGGCAAAGCCCTGCGCCGTGCCTATAATGCGCAGCGTTTCCTCCGCCATCCATGCGCCGTTTAGCAATGCTTCGCGCTCGTCCCCGTATTCGCAGTCCGCGCCAATGCAGGCTATGTACGCCTGCTCCCCGCTCATAAGCGAACGCGCAAGTACGCCATGCTCAGTCCTTCGCGTATGTATTGCGCAGCGATGCTCGCGCTCTCCCAATATAAGCTCCGCGCCGAAGAACAGCCGCATTTGTGCCGCCGTATCGCCCGCGTTTTCAAGCGTTATCAGCGCATAGCGCACGGCATTAGCATCGTCCGTAAAAACGCATTCTGTCATGCGTATGCCGCCTTCTTCGCCCGTATACAGGCTGTATCCGAACCCGTAGCGCACCGTCCGCGCCGTGTGCGCAAGCGGCCCCGCCTCCATTTGGCACACTCTGCCGCTGTCTTTATTCATTATCAGCATAAAGCTTCCCATCGGGTCGCGCACGGGGTCGTTATACCATGGGGTAAGCTTTGCCTGATTGCTGTTGCCGCACCATGTGTATCCCCCGCCGCGCTCCGTAACCATTGTGCCGAAGCGTTCGTTTGCCATTATGTTTGCCCACGGCAGCGGCGTTGCCTGCCCCGGGGCAAGTGTGAAGCGGAAGCTTCCGTCCGCCTCAAAGCCGTATTCAATATCGCCCGCCGCGCTTTCCTCCGCCGCGTATCCATTGGCTGGTGTTTCATATATGCGCGCCGTCTCCGGCGCAAACTGCCTGTTCAGGCTCGTTCGCGGCTCTATAACTATGAGTGAGAGCGCCTCTATCCGCTCCGCGTCCCCTTCGCCGAGCTCAAAGCCGTGTATAAGCCTTACGCCTTCGGTATGCATGGCGTGCATAAGGCTTTCTATCCTGCTCCGCAGATCGTTTTGGTATTCCATCGGATAGCCGCCTATCACGGCAAGCTGCGCCCTTACTCCTCGCGCTGAAGCATAGCGCATGAATTCAAGCAGCGTTTTAAGCATCCTCAGCTCGCTTATGCTGCGCACGCGCATGGTTATTATGGGTATATTCGGGTCTATGCCGAATTTGTACAGTATGTCAGCCCCCGCCTTTATCCCCGCCATATCGGCGTTTTTGTGCGGAATATGCATTATTGTTCGCGCGGCAATGCGCTCAAACAGCTCCGCCTTGCCTGCGCTTATGCGGCTCAGGCTCCGTTCGCGCTTCTCCGCGGCCCATGCGCGGTACTCAATGTCCCGCGTGCCGTCTATCGCCGCCTGCATGGCCTCCTTTGCGGCGTGCTCCGTGTCCTCAGCGCCCATTATAAACGCAAGCCTTGCCGTCCCCTGCGGCGGTATGGTGCGCACAGCGCGGGCGCAGAGCACAGGCTCTATCGGTGCGCTCACGTCCCCCTGCGTTATGCTTAGCTGCCCCATTGCGTCAATTATGCTCCTGCCGCGGCCCGGCATAATCAATGCGTCTGTGGTATACACGGCGTCGCTTTTCAGCGTATCCGCATCAATAAGCGCGGCGTATGCCCAAAGCGCAGCCCCCTTCACGCTGCGCCGGTTAAACAGCACCCCGCCCGCATGCAGCTCCGCATCTATGCTCAACCTTACGAACGCAGGATGCGCGGCGTATTCTTCTCTATCCGACAGCGCCATTTCCGCAAATGTTCCCACGTCCGCGCGCAGCTCGCCGTCTGTCGTGTTGGTAAGGCTTATCAGCCTTATCTCCGCGTCCCGAGCGGGGTCAACGTATGTTTCCGCCCTTACCTTAACGCCGTGCAGCTCCTTTTCATGCACCACGCGGAAATCATCCAGCGTACAGCGGCACGTTCCTTCCCCGTTTGCCGGCGCGTCGGTCAGGGTGAACGCCGCGTTCCCCGCGTTCACGGCTATGAATACTCCGTCCGTGCAGCGTATGCCGTCGGGCGTATATTTTGTTATGTCCCTGCCGCGGCGTGCGCTGTACCCCGTGCCGTTGTCGCACACAAATACGGTGTAGCTCCCGTTTGAAAGAAGCTTTGCTTCGCTGACCCTGTATTGCCCGTGCGATACCCTTGGCGGCCTTGCGGCGCAGGGCTTAGTCTGTCGCTCCCTTCGCGGCAGATACCGGCGTATGGCAACGGCGTGGTCGCTGCGCCTTTCTTCAAGCAATGTGTTGGCCGCGCGTGCGTATGCATTGGCTAAAAACAGCCTGCTTATGCAGTTATCCTTCAGCGCGTTCGCCGCCGCGCAGAGCGCCATTCCCTGATGGTGCGCCATGTAGCTTTCAACCGTCTGCATATCGCAGTTATCCCTAAGCCTTCGCGCCGTGAAATCCACCGCCTCGTAAAACCCGTATTCACCCCGCGCGCCTATGGCCTCAAGCCGCCTTAAATTGGCCGCGGCCTCGTTCGGGTCCGTCATCAGCGCAAGCATGCTTGCATACGGCGCCGCAACGCTTTCCTCCTCCCTGCACGGGCAAAGGGCAAGCCGCCTTTCGCCAAAGGCGCGGTATTGATAAAGCATGTTTGCATCGAATGCATAGTAGCCCGATTCGCTCACGCCCCACGGCATGCCCCGCCGCGCGCAAAGCTGCTGCACATAAACGGCGTTCTCCGCGCTTTCCCCCGCCGCGCTCATATATACGCTGCCCGTGAATATTATCGGCATAAGGTATTCAAACATTGTGCCGCTCCAGGATAGATGCACCCTTCGCGTGCGCACGGACGTAAGCAGGCGCGAAAGCGAATAATAATACCGCGCGTCTATTTTGTTCAGCGCAGCTGCAACGAAATAAGTCAGCCGCGCTTCGGATGCAAAAAGATCGTAATGGCTTTTTGAAAGCCTGCCCGTTTCCGCGTCAAAGCCGATGGAAAGCAGCTTCCTTTCCCCGTCCGCAAGCAAGCCGAAGTCAATATCCGTATACAGCGCGCGGAACCGCTCTGCTGTCTCCTTCCGCCCCAGCGAAATAAGCTTCACCTCCGCGCACATCAGCGCCGCGGCAAGATTGCCGCTGTCCACCGCCGAAACGTATTTTGGGTGCAGCGGCTGCATTGTTTCGATGGAGTACCAGTTATAAAGATGCCCGTGCCACTTTTCAAGCCCTTCAATGGCGCGGCACATTCCCAAAAGCATCTCGCAAAGCCTGTTTTCGTCAATAAAGCCAAGCTCCTGCGCCGCTATTGCGGACGTTACCGCCATGCCTATATTCGTGGGCGAAGTGTTGTTCACGGCTCTGCCGAGCGGCCTGTATTGAAAATTATCCGGCGGCAGGAAGCCGTTTTCCTCTTTGCAGAACGTTTCAAAAAAGGCCCAAGTGTCCCGCGCGGCGGCTAAAATATACTGCCGGTTTTCCGTGCTCAGCTCCTTATGCGTAAGCGGCGCGTCAAGATACATTATAAGCACCCCTGCGCACGCAAACAGCGCAAGCAGCAGCATGCACGCAAGCCGCGCCCCCACGAACGCCCCCGCAAGGAACAGCGCCGCAAACGCCGCGCATGACCACATGGCGGCATAGTATTTGCCAAGTTCGCCCATGTTGCCGCCGCCCTGCGCCGCGGTTTGCCATTGCAGCATGTTTTTATGCGAAACATACACGCGCCACAGCGTGCGCACTATTGCGTCCGCCGTTCGCACGGCTGCATAAGGCAGCGTGGATAGCTGCATAAGGCCATTGAGCAGCGCGGGCTTTGCCTCCTCAATAGCCCCGTGCACGTCCAGTTCATCCATCCGCGCGGTAACAAAGCGCCTTATTAGGCCGATAAGCTCCCATACCGCCCCGCGGCACAGCGCGATAAGCGCCAGCGCAGCATACAGCCCGCCGTTGGTATACGGCATGAGCATAAAGCATACAAGCGCCGCTATCGGCACAAGGCTGTTTAGCATATTTCCCAAAAGCTTCGCCCGCCCGAGCGCGCCTATCGGGTTACAGTAAGCCGCGCCGGAAGCATCCCGCGTTTTGCGCATAGCGAAGGGCAAAAGCTGCCAATCCCCGCGTATCCAGCGGTGCTGCCGCTTCCACCACGGCAAAAACGCCGCCGGTTCCTCATCAAAAAGGGTAATATCGTGCGCAAAGCCCGCGCGCAGGTAGCAGCCTTCTATCAAGTCATGGCTCAGTATTGCGTTATCGGGGAATTTACCGAACAGCGCGGAATAAAAGCAGCTTATATTGAATATGCCCTTCCCGCCGAAAAGGCCGGTGCCGTACACATCCTGATAATATTCGCCCGCAAGCGAAGAATATATGTCCATCCCAGCCGAGCGGGATATCAATGCGGCGAATCTGCTCCTTGCCGCGCCGCTGAGCGTTTGCCGCATGCGCGGCACTATCACGCCGTAGCCCGCGCGCACTATGCCCGCGCCGTCCTGCTCGGGGGCGTTTAGCGGATGCTCCATCGCGCCAACAAGCCTTTTAAGCTCGCCCTTTGGCAGCACGGTGTCCGCGTCAAGCGTAAGGCAATATTTTATGTTTGCCGGAAGCGGAGCCGTTATCAGCATAAACGGCTCGTCATCCCCGTTTATTATCAATGAGCACAGTTCCGTTATCGCGCCGCGCTTGCGCTCATGCCCCATGTATTTTCCGCTTGCGGCGGAGTATGTGCGCCTTCTGTGCAGGAAATAGAATATGGTTTCGCCATCCTTGGCGTATTGCGCGTTCAGCTCCGCCGTTTGCTTTTTGGCAATGGCTATAAGGCCGTCCTCGCCGTCCGTATGCTCCGCATCGCTGTCCTTAAAATCGCCAAGCACGGCAAAGCAGCAGTTTTTGTACGGGTTGGCAAGGTAATGCGCTTCAAGCCGCCTAAGCGCCGCAGTCACGTCCCCTTCGCCCGTTATCAGCACCGGCACGCTCACTATCGCTGCGGCCTGCTCGCCTATGCCTTCTTCAAGCGCAAGCCTTGGTATGCGCCGCGGAGGGCAAAGCTTCAGCGCGAAGCGAACCATTATTTCCCGTGCAATACACCACGCCGGTATTATGCTGACCACTGCCGCTATCCACCCCGCCGCGCCGCAGAGCGCGATAAGCGCAAGCATTATTACCCCCTCGCCGCAAAGGGCGAGCGCAAGGCGCGTATCCTCATCCGCGTAGTCAAAGCGCCTGTCCGGCCTCAACGCGGAGCAAAGGCGGCTTATGCCCTCCTGCTTAATAAGATAATAGCCTATGTGCGCGGCCTTGCCGCTGCCTGCGCCCGCAAGCTTTGCCGCCATGCGCGCGGCAACCGTTTCCCCCGCGCCGCACCGTGCCGCGATGCGCTCAAGCTGCTGCGCATAGTATCCGCGGGATTCTTCATCCATTGCGCGGTATGTGGCATCCTGCCTTAATATGCTTTCCGGTTCGCTATATCTTTCAAAGAACGCGCCGCGGTCTATCCCCTGCAAATATTTCAGCGACGCTATGGCGTTCCCTATGCGCCGCGCGCAGGCTAAAGCAACGTTCCTGTCCCGCGAAAGGAGCCTGTCCGCAGTACTTCCGCTTAACGACAGCCGCTCCTCTATCCGTTCGCACAGCGCGTATTCGTCCCGCTCCCTAAGTATTGTCATCAGCCGCTCCGCTGCCGCAGGGTTTTGCTCAAGCTCCAGCTTTGCCGTTATAGCGTCCCGCCGCCTGCTTCCCTTCGGCATTGCGCATAGCTTTTCCGCCGCCGTCTCCGCCGCTGCATATTGCTCGGCGCGTATGCATATGCTGTCCGCATCCAGCCGTATCTGCCGCACAAGCGCCAAATTGAGCATGCCTATAAGCGCGCGCACTTCCCGCATTTTAAGCGGTCTTGCGGCCTGATACGCGGCAAGGTAGCCTTCCATCGTTTCGCCTGTTATGCGCCCGTCACCCTTGCCTACCATCTCAACCGCCATTGAATACAGCCGCGGGCAGCCAATCCTGTCGCCCTCCGCTTCAAGCGGCAGCGCGCCAAGCTCCCGCGCATAGTTCTCCGCCTCGCCTGCGGCTTTCTCTATTATATAAAACGAATCCGCAAATTCATCCGCGCCCACTGGCAGCTCCGTGCCGCCGCCGTTCGCCGCCTCCAGCGCGGCGTTGGCGTCCTCCAGGGCGCGCCTGTCGTCCTTGGCGGCGCGTGCGTTCGCCCTATAAAACGCGCTTCTTCCTTCCCGCACGGCGCGCGAGGCCGTTTCCCGCGCAAGCGCGTTCAGCTTTTCTATTGATAGTTCGGCGTCCCTCAATCCGCCGTATAGATCGTATTTCTGCATTATAAAAAGACCCTCCCGCAAAAGGCATATTGCCTATTATCTGCAAAAAGGGTCCAAATTATATGCGTTTGTTATGCGTTCAGCCTTCGGTGTGCTCCTCCGCCGGTTCAGCCGCGGGTCCTTCCGCTTCCGCCTTATCCTCCGCTGCAGCATCATCCGGCGTTTCGTCCGGTGATCCGCTTTCGCTCTCCGCTTCCGCCGCTTCGGCCGGTTCCGGTTCGGCCTTTGCTTCGGCCTCCGGCTCCGTAGGCTCGTTCGGTTCGGCTTCGGGTTCAGCCGGTCCCGTTGCCTCGGGTTCGGTCTCAGGCTCGGCCGCTTCCGCTTCGGGCGCGGCTGTCTGCTCCTGTTCGGGCGCGGCTTGGGCGTTCGCCGTGCTTTCCGCCTGTTCGCGCTTCTGCTCCGCTGCGCTTTCGCGGAAGCGTTCCAGCTCCTCAAGCAGCATCTTGTTGCGCAGCCTTGCCACGTCCAGTTCCTGCTTCATGCGGTCAAATTCGCGTATCACTTCGTCAAGAAAGCTGTCCACCTCTCCCGCGTCATAGCCCAAGAAGGCGCGCGTGAAGGTTTTGTTTATGATTACGTCTCTGTTCATAAGCGGCTGTTCCTCTGCTGAAGTTACGGCCGCCGCAGCATGTGCGGCGGCCCGTGGGGCGGATCAGATGATGCCGTCCTCGTCGTTTTCTCCGTTGCCTATAACGTCATAGTTGGTGGGGGCTACGACGAATATGCCGCGGGAGATCTTGTAAATGGTGCCGTTGAGCGCGTATATTGCGCCGGCCATGAAGTCCAGTATACGCTGCGCGCAGTCAAGATCCAGCTCTTCCATGTTGACAATAACAGGTTTGCGGCTCTTGAGATTGTCGATGATATTCTGGGTATCCTCGTAGCTTACGGGATGATAGACTATCATCTTCAGCTGAGCGGCGTTGGGAAGGGAAACTACGTTTGATTCGTTCTGCACGTTTTTCTTCGCGCGGTTGCCGAAATTCACCACGTTGTTGTCGCGGGTTTCATCTTCGTAATTCACGTCCTCGTAAACCTCATCCTCGGCGTCGTTTTCCTCAATACCGATGTACTCGAGAAACTTGCCCAATACTCCTGCCATTTTGTTATTCCTCCAATTAAAAATATTCTTTTTGGCGCTTGGAGAAATAGTTCCTTGGTTTTCGGGAAAATTTATGCCATTCGGGCTGATATATGTTTACGCCTTCAGGCCGGGCCGCATCCGCTCCCCGAAAAGCGCGCGGCCTATGCGCACCATTGTTGCGCCTTCGGCCACGGCGGCCCTGTAATCCCCGCTCATTCCCATGGAAAGCGTGTTCATAAAAACGTTGGGCATATCGTAACCCTTCGCCTTTTCGAACAGCTCCCTCATCATTGCGAAATAGCGGCGCGCGTCCTCCCCGTCCACCGCGGGGGGAATGCACATCAACCCATCCACCCTGATGCCGGGCAGGCGGGAAATACTCGATAAAAATTCGTTCAGCTTGTCCGGCTCCGCGCCGCCCTTTTGCGGTTCGGAACCAATGTTGACTTCAATGAGCACATCCTGAACTATGTTTTTCTTTTGAGCCAGGCGGGATATTTCGTTCGCCAGCTCAATGCGGTCCACGGATTGTATTGTTTTCACGCGGCCTATAATGTATTTTACCTTATTGGTCTGCAATTGTCCAATAAAATGCACGTCCGCGCCAAATTCTTCAAACATGGGCATTTTTTCGCCCAATTCCTGCGCGCGGCTTTCGCCGAAAACGTTCGCGCCCGCCTCATGCGCCTGGCGTATGCGTTCTTCGTCCACAAATTTGCTCACCGCAACAAGGGTTATGTCCTCCGCCCTTCTTCCGGCCTGCTTTGCGGCGTCGGCTATGTTTTGGCATATTTCAAGGTAATTTCCGCGTATGCTCATGGTTTTTTATACCTCATTCCCTCGCTCAGCGCGGTTTCGCCGTCCCGCGCGCGTATAACTGCGCTATCCTCGTCGCTTGCTATAACATCTATCTGCACGTCGTAATCGCCTTCGCCGTTTTCTATTGTTATTATGCTTGCGCCGTCCTTGTAGCCTATCGCGTCAAGCGGCACTATCAGCCCGCTCACGCTGCCGCGCGCGGTAAGGGTTATAACGCGGCTGTTGAGCAGCGGGCCCATATCCTCGCTCAGTTCAAGCATGTTCAGCACGCCCGCTTCCGAATGGATAAGCTCCATAGCGTTTGCGGTAAATCTCTGCTCCTCATATCCGTCGAACGTAACAGTATACGTCTGCCCTTCGCAAAGGCTTGCCGCGTCGCTTTTATTCGTGACGAATGCGGCGTACCAAAGGCGCGTATTCACAAGCCTGTACAAAAGATTGTTTGACGAGCCGCCAAGCGTATCCACCGTGCCTGCAACGGTAGTGTTCACAAGGGCGGCGTTCACGGTATCAAGCTTGTCCTTATTTAGCACCTGCTCAAACCCGTCAAAATAAAAGCTCACTCGCCCGTCCTTGGCGGCGGTAATGTCCGTTTTGTAGGACGCAAGCTGGTTCAGCTTGTCCTCCCGCGAATTATAAAGCCGCGTCAACTCCTCCGTGGGCTGCACGGTGTTTTTAAGGAACGTTTCGCGCTGCTGCATAAGTGTTTTAAGCTCGTTTTGCAGCGTGAGCGTGTCCCCTTCGCCGTTTGCGCTTACGGCTGCGCGTATGGCGGCGCGCTTCTGCTCGATCTGCAGCTCTATGCTTGATAGTTCCGCGTTGTCCACGCCGCTCAGCTGCGTCTTTTGCGCGTTGTATATTTCCGTTTCCGTGCTCAGCAGGGACTGCGCCATATCGTCCGTATAGCCCCATTTATAAACGGTAGCTATCGGCATGCCTTCATACACCGTTTCCCCTTCGCCTATTTTGAATTCCACCCTGTCGTACTTATCCACGCTTATGCTCATTTCGTCGCGTATAAGCACGGCTTTTTTGGTTATAACGGCTTCCATGCTGCCCTGCTTCAGCGTGCCGCCCGCGCTGTCCTGCAATGCTATTGCAAGCACGGCCACGGCTATGCCTATTATAAACGTAAGTATCAAATAAAACTTGGGCTTTATCTTTACCCGCCTTCGGCTCATCGGCTTTCCCTCCTTATCTGTTTCAGCCCTTGATGAGCCGCTCTATCGTGCGCGTATCCATTCCGGCGGTCTTGCCCGCCACGAATGCGCACATGTTATTTGGGTCAAGCGTTTCGTTCAGTATGCCTTCAACGTCCGCCATGCTCACGGTCTCAAGCTTTTTTATAAGCCTTGCTTCCTCTTCCGCCCGGCCCAAAAGCAGCTCCGCCTTGCCTATGGCGCTGCTGCGCGCGGATGTGCTTTCGCAGGAAAGTATGTAGCTTACGCGCATCTGCTCCTTCGCCCGGTCGAACTCCGCTTTGGTTATGCCGTCCCTGCGCGCGGAGGCAAGCTCGCTCAATATAAGCTCCGTCACCTTAGCCGCGTTTGCAAGGCCGGTTCCGGCGTATGCGGTAAGGTAGCCTGTCTCGGCATAGGACGTTGGATAAGTATAGGTTGAATACGCAAGTCCGCGTTCCTCCCTTATGTGCTGGAACAGGCGCGAACTCATGCACCCGCCAAGCACGTTGCTCAGCACAAGCATGGCAAAGCGCCTGTCGTCATTCGCGCCGAAGCCGGGCATGCCTATGCATATATGCGCCTGCTCGGCGTCCCTGTCCGCAAATGCCACGCGCCTGCCCGCGCCAATGGCGGAAGGTATTCGTTCTTCCCCCACGCCCGCGCGCATAGCGCCGAATTTTTCCCAAAGCATTGCGTCAAGCTTGGTTTTGTCAAAGCTGCCCGCAACGGATATGACCGTATCGCCGCCGCGGTAGCGCTTGTCCATATAATCTATAAGCGACTGCCGCGTGAAAGCGTTCACGCTGTCCGCCGTGCCCAGTATGTTCGGCGCAACGGCGCAGCCTTCATATAAAAGCGAGCATATGCCCTCGTTGGCAACGTCCTCGGGCGAATCGTCGTTCATAAGGATCTCTTCCGTAACAACGCCCTTTTCGCGCTCTATATCGTCCGCATCCAGCCTAGAACGCAAAATAAGATCGCTTATTATATCCACGGCCTTTTCAATATGCTCGTCCAGTACCTTTGCATAAAAGCATGTGCATTCCTTTGAAGTGAAGGCGTTAAGGTTGCCGCCTATGTCGTCCATCTCCGCGGCTATTTTGGATGCGCTGCGGCTCTCGGTCCCCTTGAACAGAATATGCTCGATAAAATGGGACATACCGTGTTCCTTCTCCGCTTCGTAAACCGAGCCGGACTTTACCCACACGGCAACCGACGCGCTGCGGCAATCAGGCATTTTTTCATACACGGCCCTTATGCCGTTCTTCAATACTGTTTTTTCTATCAAGTCCTATACCATGCCGCCCAGCACGTCCCCCACGCGGGCGGCAATTATACCTTTCGCATTTAATCCGTCTATCAGGCCGCCCAACGCATCGGCACACGCGCGCGTGGGCTGCAATAATATTATACTTCCTATTATTGGCTCATTCAATCCCCGCTTGATTATATCATCTTTGCTGCCGTATCCGCAACGAAGATCGATGGTGGACAGCACATGCGTAAGCCCCAGCGCACGGGAAGCGCGCGCGCTTACGGCAACGCTGCGCGAACCGGAATAATAAAGCACCGCATCTGTTCCGCTTGCCGCCTTTATGCTTTCAAGGCTTTTTTGTATATCCGCCTTCATTTCGCTCAAGTTTCCGTCAAAGGAAGGATCGTCGCCCATTGTGCCTATTTCGTGCCCTTCGTCAGCGATGCGCTTTAGCATATCCGCGTTCTCCCGCGCCCATTTGCCGCTTACAACGAACGTTGCGCGGGTATCCTTATCTTTAAGCGTTGCAAGTATATCCTCCATCGCCGCGGCGTTCCACGACACGGCAAATTCAAGCGCGATTTTATCGTCAGACCGTCCCCTGTACGCGGGCCCCGCATACATGCTGGCCATGACCTGCGCGGCGTCCTGCCTGTTTGTAACAAGATAGAGCGATATTATTATAAACGCTAAAAAAAGATTTATTGCCCAGCCGTTCTTTGCGCGCCGCTTCATATGCATCCTCCCCGTTCAAGCCGCATGGTATGCTTGATTTTATGATGCCGCGCCGCAATATATGCAAAGGAGCGGCCGCTTGGCCGCCCCTTGGAATACGCTTTATTATTTTCTTATGAACAGCACGCCCAGAGTCCTCGGCCCGCAATGGGAGGACACGGTGCAGCCGGCATGGGTTTCGATTATTTCATCAAAGTTTTGATATTTTTCAATGGCCTCGCGCGCTGTTTCAACATCCCCTTCGGGGCAATGCGGATGGGTTATGAATATGCGGTGATTGAGGATATCTTCGCGCCCTTCAAGCCTGTCCTTAACGTATTTCTGTATGCACTTTTCAAAAGAGCCGCGGTACTTGGTGCCTACGCGCATTTTGCCGTCCACGACCTCTATGCAGGGCTTTAGCTGCAATACGTTCGCGCCGAGCATTGTTACCGTTGAGCAGCGGCCGCCCTTCGCCATGTAATCAAGCCTGTCTATAATAAAGCTTGCGTCAACATTGGGCACTATGTCCGTTTCAAGCTCCTTTACTATGTCCTCCGCCTTCATTCCGGCTTCGGCACGGAGAGCCGCTTCCATAACAACGTGGCCGTGGCCGCTTGAAAGGTTGCGCGAATCCACAACGTAAACGTTTTTATAATTCTCCGCCGCAATGCGCGCGTTCTGGTGGCAGGCGGAAAAGTCGCTTGAAATGTTTATGTGTATTACGGCGTCGTATTCGCGGCTGAGCTGAGCAAAGCGGGTTTCATAATCGTTCGGCGTTACGGCTGCGGTGGACGCAAGCGCCCCGCCAGCGGCAACATGGGCAAAAATATCGTCCGGCGTTATCTCCACCCCGTCCTTGAGCGTTTTGCCACCCAGCGTTATATACAGCGGGAACAGCTCTATATCGTGCTTTTCAAGCAGCTCTTTTGTCAGATCGCATGTGCTGTCCGACGTTATCTTGATAGCCATTTTGTGACCTCCGAAATTATTCCATAATAATTGTTGCCATTTTACAGCGCCAATATTAACGCAATATTAACACAATGCATTCTGCACAAAATTAAAATTGGCTTTACATTGCCCCTCCGGCGGTTTACAATCAATAATAAGCAGCCGTCATATGCCTGTATGCGGCGCACGGGCTGCATTTATACGAACAGGAGGAACACGAATGCGACTTGCAAACTGCACCTGCCAAAGGGTGAGCGATTATCTTAAAGAGCATGATTCCATAATGCTTGTGCTCGGCAGCACGGAAAACCACGGCCGCCATATGCCGCTGGGTACGGACACGATGATACCGGATAAAATTGCGGAGCTGACCGAAAAGCAGAGCCATATTATGATAGCGCCCACGCTGCCGTACGGCGCGACGGATTCGCTGATGGGCTTCCCCGGGACTATATCCATAGGCGTGGACGGGCTTTACGACATACTTGTAAGGATAGTTGACAGCCTGTACGAATACGGCTTCCGCCGCTTTATAATACTGAACGGTCACGGCGGCAACGCAAAAAGCATAGAAATGCTGGGTAAGCGGATGCACCTTCGCGGGGCGTATGTGGCCTGCCTTAACTGGTGGCTGATGGCGGGCGAGCTTAATCCGGACTGGGCCGGCGGCCACGGCGGCGCGGAGGAAACGGCGGGCGTAATGGCCGTTGATCCTTCGCTTATAGATTACGACCATATTGACGACCCGCTCATAATGCAAAGCGATGTATATGAAACCATGCCCTCCACCGGATGGGACAAGGTAAGCTTTATGGGCGCAACGGTGGTAATCCCCAGAAGGGCCATAAATTACAACAAAAACGGCTGGTACGGCACGGATGCGCCCAACAAAGCCACCAAGGAATGGGGCGACAGGATGGTGCAGACCATGGCGGACTACACAGCAAGGTTTATAGAGGAATTTGAAAAAGCGGAACTGCCCAAGGAGGAGCACAGATAATGGTTAACGAAAGGGAACTTGCCGTAATAAAGGCGCTTACGGAAGCCAAAGGCCCCAGCGGCTTTGAAGACGAAACGGTTGCCGCCGCACGCGAAAGCCTATCGGACATTTGCGATTTTGAAGAGGATAGCCTGCGCAATCTTTATATATACAGGCGCGCGAACACGGGCGATAAACCCGTGCTGATGCTTGACGCGCACAGCGACGAGGTGGGCTTCATAGTCCATTCCATAAAGCCCAACGGCACGCTGCGCTTTCTTGAACTTGGCGGCTGGAGCAAGAATACCCTGCCCGGCACGCGCGTGCTTGTGCGCAACAAAGACGGCGAATGGATACGCGGCGCGATAGCGGCAAAGCCCCCGCATTTTTTAAGCGATGAGGAACGCGCGCAGAACAAGGTGCAGAGCGTATCGAACCTTGTTATAGACATTGGCGCCCGCAGCGCGGAAGAGGCCAAGGAAGCTTTCGGCATACGCATAGGCGAACCCGCCGTGCCCGCCACCCCGTTTGAATACGACGAAGCACGGGACATTATGTTCGGCAAGGGGTTCGATTGCCGCATAGGCTGCGCCGCACTGATAGAAACAATGCGCGTTTTGAGCGGCATGGAACTGGACGTGGACGTTATAGGCGTATTGTCCGCGCAGGAAGAAGTAGGCGAGCGCGGCTGCAAGGTTGCCGTGAACAAGGTCAGGCCGAACATTGCAATAGTTTACGAAGGCTGCCCCGCGGACGATACATTCGGCGAAACTTACGCCATGCAGACCGTTATGAAAAAAGGCCCCATGCTCCGCTACATGGATAAATCCGTTATATGCAATCCCCGCTTCCAGCGTTTTGCGCTGGACACGGCGGAGAAAAACGGCCTTATGGTGCAGGCATCCGTGCGCGAAGGCGGCGGCAACAATGCGGCCGTTATTCAGGCGCAGCTTGCTGGCGCGCCAAGCATAGTTATGGGCGTTCCCGTGCGCTATATCCACGGCCCAAGCTGCATAACCACCTATACCGATTATGACGCCACGGTAAAGCTTGCCTGCGCGATAGCAAGGGCGCTGAACGCGGACATAATAAAATCATTCTGAAAAAAAGAGGCGAAACATATGAACACAAGCACAGCCGGAATACCCAAGGCCGGACTGCCGGAAGGCTTTGTATACATCGATGAGCTTATAGAGGACTGCATAATAGACGCGAAATACGCGGGCACGGATAACTTTATGGGCCGCCCCGCCACGGGCTACGAACAGCCGCTGGTGGTAATGAGCCGCGAACTTGCAGACTGCTGCATAAAGGCGGCGGACACGCTGCGCAAGCAGGGCTACATAATGAAGTTTTTTGACGCATACCGCCCGCAGAGCGCGGTGGACGATTTCTGCCGCTGGGGCGAAGATCTTAAGGACATCCGCCGCAAGAGCGTGCATTATCCCAACATTGACAAGGCCGAAATATTCGACCAGGGCTATATTGCCCGCCGCTCCGGACACACCCGCGCCAAGGCCGTTGATCTTACGATAGTGGACATGCATACGCATCAGGAGCTTGACATGGGTTCCATATTCGATTATATGGATTCCCGCTCCAACCACGGCGCGGCAGGCCTTACCCCGCAGCAGGAGAAGAACCGCGCCATACTGCGCGATGCAATGCTCGGCGCGGGCATGACGCTTTATGAGGGTGAATGGTGGCACTACAACGTAAACCCGGAACCCTACCCCGACACGTTCTTCAATTTCCCCATAAAGTAACCATTACGAAAAGGAGCGGCAGATCTGCCGCTCCTTTTAAGCTGCTTTTATTTTGCTCAGCCCATTATTTCGTCTATGGCGTCCGCGTATTCTTCCTTATCGCGCGCGCCTACAAGGCGGTTCATCTCCTGCCCGTCCTTAAAAAGTATAACGCAGGGAATGCTCATTATGCGGAAGCGCTTGGCAAGGTCAATCTCGTCGTCAACGTTTACCTTGCATATGTCCGCGCGGCCGTCATAATCCTCGCTCAGTTCCTCTATGACCGGCCCTATCATGCGGCACGGGCCGCACCAGCTGGCCCAGAAGTCCACAAGCACCGGCCTTGACGCTTCTATCGCCGCATCAAAATCGGCTGAAGTAAGATGCTTTACCATTACTGTTTTCTCCTTTGGCTTTGTATTTATTCGCCGTCCTTTTCGTTTACAAAGGCGGTCATTCGGGGCTTAAATTCGTTCATTTTGGCGAATTTCGGCTCCAGCTTTTTCAGTATAAGGAAGCTCAGCCCGCTCAGCGCAACGCCGCCTATCGCGGCATATATCTCGCCGAAGCGGGAGCCTACCGCCACGCCCAGTATAAGCCCTATTATGGGGATGCCGTATACTATGGCGCTTGCTTTGAGCACGGTGTTTGCATGCATGTCTATATAC
>CAVDFM010000021.1:0-11726 GCA_963608365.1 bacterium
AGGTTAACAAGGTTCTCCCGCTGCAGCAGCGGCAGCGTCCGCCGGTAGAACGCCATGCTCGATACGCCTACCAGGTCGAACAGCATCTGCACCGTTTTATCGAGCGCAGGGCGTTCATCGAAAGTGACGCTCATCTTCTGCGGAGTTATGTCCAGCGTCAGTATGCGGCTGTTCGGCGTTTCTATAAAGCCTGTCATTACCCACAGCCGTATCCTGTTCACGTCCAGCTTCCAGCGGCACCGCGTGGCAACAAGCTGCCTTTCCCCGCGCATGGTAGCCGCGCCGTATTCAAACGCGCCGTCGTGGCGAAGTATGAGCAGATTGCGCTCGTCCTTTTCATATATGTAAAGGTAAATGTCCTTATCCCGCTTTTCAAAGCGCAGCATTGTAACGCTGTCCGTCATGTTGCTGTGCACGGCCTGAAGCGTCTGCGGGAACAACCCGCCCGTATTCGGCCCTGCGAAATACTCCCGCCCGTCAAGCCTATACGCTATGCGCTCAAACTCCTCCGCATCCGCGCCAAGGTACTTGGGGTGCGACGGGGTATATTCAAGCGAGCTAAGCGTGCTTTTGAGCGAAGCAAGCGCCTCCTCATCAAGTGCAAGCGGTCCATCCGCAAACGAAGTCAAAAGCTCATGCACCATGCCGCTCAAGCCGCCGTTTACGAACAGATTGCTGCTGCCGCTGTACATGGCTATCACGGTTTCATATTTGGGGAACACCAGCACATATTGACCGAACGCGCCGTTGAACTGATAGTCCCCTTCGTCGTCGCTCATCCAGATCTGGTAACCGTAGCCGTGCTTCATTTCGCCGTTTGGCGTGTTTATCTGCACGGATGTGGCCTGGCGTATCCATTCTTCGCTCACTATCTGCTTACCGTTCCATCTTCCCATGTTCATGCAAAGCTGCCCAAGCTTCGCCGCGTCCTCCGCCGTAAGCGAAAGGCCCCAGCCGCCTTTTTCTATGCCCATGGGGCACTTTTCCCATTCATGGTAGCGTATGCCCAGCGGCTCGAACAGCCGCGGCGTAAGGAAGTCCACAAGGCTCATGCCCGTGCGCTTTACCACCGCCGCCGCAAGCACATATGAATTGAGCGAATTATAGTCAAACTCAGTCCCCGCCTCAAACTTTGGCACGGACTGCATGAACATCTTCATCCAGTTTTCGTCAAGCCCGCTGCCTACTTCGTTGAATCTTATGCCGGAAGACATCGTGAGCAGGTGCTTGAGCGTATGCGCCTTGAGTATTTTCGCGTTTGAATTGGTAACGTACTCGGGGAATATCTCAACAAGCCTTTCGTTTATGTCCAAATACCCTTCGTCGCTCGCAATGCCGACCGCAAGGCCGGTAACGCTTTTGCTCATGGAATAAAGCATGTGCGGTATCTCCAGCCTATATGGCGCGTATGCCCCTTCCGCAATAACTTTGCCGTGGCGCAGTATCGTTATGGCGTGGCAGGCGGTGGTATCCGCCTGATTCTCTATGGTTTTATAGAATCGCTCTATCGCCCCGCTCGGCACGCCCTCCGCTTCCGGAGTGGAACGCTCAAGCGGCGCTGTGTTCTCCTTCGGCACGAAGCGCTCCTTTTGCAGCACGAATCCGTAAAGCGGAATCTTTTCCGTGTCGTGCCTTAAAAAGTTCATAAGCAGCTCCGCGCTTTTCATCTGCATTGTCAGGTCCATCCATACGCCTCCTTTTCAATCAATATGCTCTGTTTTTTACAGCCTTTCAGGCCCGTCAACATTCGGGTTCACCACGAACTCCGGTTCATCATTCTCAGCAGTATAGCCGTTATCCGCGCCGTCTGCGCCTATTCTTTCAAGATAAAATGCGCTTACCGCAGCACTCACATACGGATTGAGCCACAAATCGCCTATCCCAAGCGTAAGCGCGCTGAGCAGCCGCCAGCCGATGAAGCTGAGATGCAGGCAGAAAAGCCTGCCCTTATGCCCGTCCATAAGCCGCTTTGATTCGTTAACGCATTCGGTAACGCTCATTTCCGGATTGTCGCACAGGATATAGAACGCAAGGCTGTAACGATACGACGCCACTATGCCGGGTATAACCAGCAGCAGCGACCACAGGAACGTGAGCAGCGCCGTATAAAGATTGAGCAGCAGCGCCTTGCCGAAAAAGCTGAACTTTGAGAAAAGCTCGCCCACCTGGGGCGTTTCGCCCTTTATAAGGCGGTTATAATAGCTGCAAAGCCCAAGCTGCGCCGCACCGCCCACTATAATGCGCGCAATGCCCATTGCCGAGGCTATGGCCGCCGATATGCTCAGCAGCGGCACAAGTATGCCCATATCCGTGCCGAACAGGGAGCGGAAAAGCGTTGCAAGGTTCACCGTTGCCCCGTCGAACAGTTCTCCGGTTGAATCAACGGAGTAGCTTACCGTAAAATACGACCCGTAGCAGCCCAAAAGCGCTGCTAACAGAGAAACCGCAAGGCTTACGCCCCATTTGCCGTCAAGCCTTTGGCGGGCAATCTGCCTTAATTGAGATGCAGTACGCATAAATATATACCTCCCATAATCATTGCCTGATAATTATTTGCTCCATTATACTATATTTCCCCGCCCATAGGAACAGCCGTGATAGTTACATTTTTGTAACGTTGCGCATCAGCTATTATGTCAATTTATGCCGTTTTAGTTGCCCGCTTTGCCATAAACGTCTGCCGATGCTGCCATAATATGCTGCTATACTTTTATTACAATACAAACGGGAGAGCGAACAGCATGGCAGCATACCGGCACGAATACAAGCACGAAATAAACATGAGCGACTTTATAACCCTCTCCATGCGCCTTAACGCCGCGCTGAAGGCGGATGAATTTGCCCGCGCGGACGGCGCATACGAAATAACCAGCCTTTATTTTGACGATGTGTACAACACCGCGCTGAAAGAAAAGATAAACGGCGTGAACTGCCGCGACAAGTTCCGCCTGCGCCGCTATAACGACGATACGGAGCACATAAAGCTTGAAAAGAAAAGCAAGCGCGGCGGCCTATGCCTGAAGGAGAGCGCGGCCATAACCGCCGCACAGGCGCAAAGCATAATAGGCGGCGATATAGACTTCCTTGCTGAGGGGGGCGGCGTTATGGCGGAGCTGTACAGCCGCATGCGCGCGGGGCTTATGCCCAAAACAATAGTGCGCTATACCCGCCGCGCCTATACCTACCCCGCGGGCAACGTGCGCATAACGCTTGACTACGACATACGCACCTCCCCCGATGTTTCTGATTTTCTTAATGCCGATGCGCTCACCATCCCAGCGTGCGGCGGCACGATACTGCTTGAAGTAAAGTGGGACGAGTTCCTGCCGGACTTCATTGCGGATTTAATCTTTATCCCGGGCCGAAGAAGCGGCTCGTTTTCCAAATATGCCCAGTGCCGCATATACGGCTGACCCCATTTTATTTTAAGGAGGATTATCCACCGTGAACCCCGCAAACATACTTGCATCCATAAGCTTCAGCGACATATTCAAATCCAGCTTTCTTGAAAATTTCAACAGCGTGTCATATTTCGATATGGCGGTCGCGCTGCTTTTAAGCTTCGGCGTAGGCGTATTCATATTCATGATATACCGCAAAACCTTCAAGGGCGTTATGTATTCATCCACGTTCGGCGTAACGCTTATCGCGCTTACGATGATCTCCACCTTCGTTATACTTGCCGTTACCAGCAACGTTGTGCTTTCGCTGGGCATGGTGGGCGCGCTGAGCATAGTGCGCTTCCGCACGGCAATAAAGGAACCGCTTGACATTGCCTTCCTTTTCTGGAGCATTGCGGCGGGCATAGTGCTTGCGGCGGGCATGATACCGCTTGCGGTAATAGGCAGCGGCGTTATAGGGCTTATGCTGGTCGTGTTCGTAAACAAAAAAGCGCATACCGACCCATACATAGTTGTAATAAGCTGCGCCGACGCCGAAAGCGAAAAGCGCGCGGGCGAATACCTTGCCGCCCATGCGGACAGGTGCGTTGTTAAGAGCAAAAGCGTTAAGGCGGGCCAGGTGGAGCTGAATATGGAAATACGCTTAAAGAGCGGCGACACGGCCTTCATAAACGAACTGAGCGCGCTTAACGGGGTGAACAGCGCCGTGCTTGTAAGCTACAACGGCGAATACATGGGCTGACAGCCATGAGCAACTCCAGGCACACAACGCTTTTCTGCGGCATAATAGCTGCGCTCACGCTTGCGCTTACGCTGCTTTTAAGCTTCGCCAAGGCCGCAGGAGCAATAGGCACCATAACGCGCACGCTGGGCTACGAAGCGAAGATATTCGACACAAGCTATGTTCATTCGATAGACATCATAATGGACGCGGACGACTGGCAAAGCTTTCTTGACACGGCGGAAAGCGAGGAATACGCCATATGCAGCGTTACCATAGACGGCGAAACCGTGAAGAACTGCGCCATACGCGCCAAGGGCAACACGTCCCTTTCAAGCGTTAAGCAATACGGCAACGACCGTTACAGCTTTAAGATAGAATTTGACCATTATGACGACACGCTGACCTACCACGGGCTTGATAAGCTGGTGCTGAACAACAACATTCAGGACAACACCCTTATGAAGGATTACCTTACATACCGCATGATGGCATACATGGGCGTTGATGCGCCGCTGGTGAGCTACGCCTTCATAACGGTAAACGGTGAGGACTTCGGGCTTTATCTTGCGCTGGAGGCGGTTGAAGAAAGCTTCCTTGAGCGCAACTACGGCGCAAACTACGGCGAGCTTTATAAGCCGGACAGCATATCCATGGGCGGCGGACGCGGCAACGGCAGGGATTTTGACATGCAGGATTTTGCCGACGAAAACGGACTCGATTTCAATTTTGATAAGTTCCGTCCCTCGGGCGATGATTCCGGCTTCACCCCGCCCGATAAGCCAAGCGGCGATAATTCGGGCAACGGTGGCTTCGGCCCTCCGGATGCCGGCAACATGCCCGATAGAAGCAATATGCCCGACATGAACGGCAGGCCAAACATGGGCGATGCGCCCGGCGGCTTCGGCGGCATGGGATCGAGCGACGTTTCGCTGATATACACCGACGATGAGTTCGACAGCTATTCGAACATATTTGATAACGCCAAAACCGCCATCACTTCAAAGGACAAAACGCGGCTTATAGCATCGCTGAAAAAGCTGAACGCGAACGAGGATATTGAGGACGTGGTGGACGTTGAACAGGTGATACGCTACTTTGTGGTGCATAACTTCGTTGATAATTTCGATAGCTACACCGGCTCCATGATACACAACTATTACCTTTATGAAAAGGACGGCAAGTTGAGCATGATACCGTGGGACTACAACCTTGCTTTCGGCGGCTTCATGAGCGGCGACGCTGCGGAGATGGTGAACTACCCCATCGATACGCCCGTATCCGGCGGCAGCATGGATTCGCGGCCTATGCTCAACTGGATATTCCAAAGCGAGGAATACACCGCGCTGTACCACAGCATAATGCAGGAGTTTATGGACAGCTTTTTCGCAAGCGGCGAATTTGAAGCGCTGATAGACGAAACGTATGCGCTCATCGCGCCCTATGCTGAGCGGGACACGAACGGCTTCTGCACCTATGCGGAGTTTGAGCAGGGCGTAAGCACGCTCAGGCAGTTCTGTCTGCTGCGCGCGGAGAGCATACAGGGCCAGCTTGACGGCACCATCCCCTCGACCGCCGACGGTCAATCCGCCGACAGCAGCGCGCTGATAGACGCTTCCTCAATCACCCTGTCCGACATGGGCAGCTTCGGCGGTGGCGGCGGTAAAGCGGACTTTCGTCCGCGGTGAAATCCTGCTGGCGCAGGATGAAATTGCGCGGATGCGGAGTAGGGGCGGCTATTAGCCGCCCGTATTTGTTTGTGTACAATCTCGGCCGGGCGGCCAATGACCGCCCCTACTTTCGCCATGTGAAATACGCCTATCGGCGGGTGAATGGGGGGAGGTTGTGAAGATGTGGGGACGATAGTGCGTAAAAGAGGTTAGAACAACCTAACCCTCCCTCTTCATCCGCGCTTTCTTCACCCTGCCGTATACTATTTGCGCTATTGCCGCGGCAAGCATAGTGCAGAAGAATATGCAGCAGAATATGTACCAGCCGTTGTGTGATACGCCGCAGCCGTGGTCAAGGGAAAAGGTACCGAAAAGGTCGCCCGCGGCCGTTCCTATGTTAAAGGAGGCGAACGCCGAAACGGCAAATATGTATTTTGCGAAAAATGCGCCGGTAACAACGGCAAACGCCGCCACGAGGAACAGATTGCGCATTGTCCATTCGTTCACTTCCGCATCGGAAAGCGGAACATTTGTCCAAAGCAAATACGTTGCCGCCAACATAAGCACGCTGCATACCGTCCAAAGCATGCGGGCTTTATAGGCGCGGGCTGTTGCGATGGAGTATATGAGCAGCCCCGCGCATGGCAGGCCGAACACCAGCCAGGATTTCAGATACCGTATATCGCTGCCGAGCCGTATGCCGGCAAGCAGTATAACTATTACGCACGCCCATATTATGGCCTTTGCTTTTTTGCTGTATTTCATGCCGTATTCCTCCTTTGAAATTACTTCCTCCCCTGCGTAAGCACCTTCACGGCCTCCGCCAGCGTACCCACGCGGATAAGCTCTATGCCGCCTGGGGCCTTGAAGGCGGCGTGGCGGGGGATTATAAGCCGCTCGTAGCCAAGGCGGGCGCACTCGGCGGCGCGCTTCTCCATCCTGCTTGCGCCGCGCACCTCACCGGTGAGGGATATTTCGCCAAGGCATACGGTGTTCTTTGGCATGGGCGCATCAATAAGCGCGCTTGCTATGCACATGGCAACGGCTAAGTCGCAGCAGCGCTCCTCAAGCCGCATACCGCCCACTACGTTTATGTATACGTCCTTGTCCGCAAGGGATAAATACGCCTTTTTCTCAAGCACCGCCAGCAGCAGTATAAGCCTGTTCAGCTCAAGCCCCGCGCTCATGCGCCGCGGGTTTGAAAAGGGCGTGTTGGATATGAGCGACTGCACCTCCACAAGCATGGGCCGCGTGCCTTCCAGCGCGCATGTTACCGCGCAGCCGGGCGCATCGGTTCCGGTGAGGAACATGCCCGATGGGTCGGGTATTTCCTCCATGCCGCGCTCGCCCATTTCGAATACGCCTATTTCGTTCGTGGAGCCGTAGCGGTTCTTAACGCTCCTTAAAAGGCGGAAGGCGTCGTGCCTGTCCCCTTCAAAGGAAAGCACCGTGTCCACCATGTGCTCAAGCACCCTTGGCCCCGCAATCGCGCCCTCTTTTGTGACATGACCCACTATGAAAACGGCCGTGCCCGTGGTCTTTGCAACGCGGGTCAAAAAGGACGTGGCCTCGCGCACCTGGCTAACGCTGCCGGGGGCGGAGGCTATATCGGGGCAATACATTGTCTGTATGGAGTCTATTATCAAAAACGCGGGCTTGATGCGCTCTATCTCGGCTTCTATTACGGTTATGTCCGTTTCCGCAAGCAGCAGCATGTCCCCGCTTGCGCCCAGCCTTTCTGCGCGCAGTTTAAGCTGAGCTGCGGATTCTTCGCCCGTAACATATAGTACGCTTCCCTGATGGGTGAGCGAGCCTGCCATCTGCATAAGCAGCGTGGATTTGCCTATGCCCGGGTTTCCGCCCAGCAGCACCGCGCTGCCGCCAACTATGCCGCCGCCAAGTACCCTGTCCAGTTCCCCAATGCCGCTGGGAATGCGCCGCGCCGCGTCCGCCTGAACCTCCCGCAACGGGAGAGCACGCTGGGACGATATGCCCTTTTTTATCTGCTGCACGGGGGCGGATTCAACGAACGTGTTCCAGCTTTCGCAGTTTGGGCAGCGCCCGAGCCATTTGCTGCTTTCGTAGCCGCATTCGCCGCAGACGAATACGGTTTTTGCTCCTTTAGCCATTATCTTTCGGGTACCTCCGAATATTTCAATATGTCCCTTTCGCGGCTGGTAACGTCCATCCATATCACCTTGCCGTCGCTCACGCCCATAAACTGCGCCTTTTCGTATTCGCCGGAAAGCTTATAGGTCTTTTTATTATCGAACCTGTAAAGGTAAATGGTTTCGTCCTTTGAATAGGCTATGAACTTTTTGCCCATGCCGAACTGCACAACTCCTTCCGCAACAAGCGTCGGTTCGCTTGCGCCCTGCGCCATGCAGTACAGCTTTGCCTGCGGGGAATGGTGCGCATCGAGCCAGGCGGTGTATTGCCCGTTTGATATGGGGTCGTGCGCATAGGTTTCGGTATGTATGCTCTGTATGGATGTTGAGCCGAGGCGCACGGAGTATATAACGCTCACGTCCTCCTCGTCCGTTGAGCCTGAGCGCTCCGCATCCGCCCACACGAGCACCCCGTCCATAAGCGAAGGCAGGCTTTGCCCGTATGAGGTGTTGCTGAACATATGCAGCGTGGTCGTTTCCATTGTTGTAAGGTCGCAAAGGAACAGCTTGTCCATGCGCGTACCCGTGCGCTCCGTCCAGGCGACATAGTTTTGATAGAGCATGGGCTCGCATTGGCCCGTGTACACGGTTTTTATCGTTACGGGCTTCAGACTTGAAGCGGACCTGTCCACGGCGCAGAGCTTGCCGCCGCCATCGTAATTTGCATCCAGATAAACTATCCAGTCATCATTGAACTTGGGGAACATGAAATGCGTGTTCTCAAGCGGAATGTTCAGCTTTTCTGCGCTGCGCCCATCGGGGTCCCATAATAACAGGTCGCACATGATGGCCTTGCCGTCTATCAGCTTGCCGCCGGTAAGCATAAGCTTGCCGCCGTAAAAATACGGATCGCCGAACCATTTGTAGTCCCGAATTTCATCGAACACAACCTCCGTTTCCGCCCCTTCCGCGTCAAAAAGATCCATTGGATTGGGCGTGGGAGTCGGGCGCGGAGTGGGGCTTGGGGTAGGCGTGGGCGCAAAGGGCGCGCGGTAATCTATCCCAACAAGCGGCAGCAGCCGCGGCAGGCCCACGAATACTATTGCGGCAATTATGCCCACTATGCCTATTATCGTTGCGCTAAGGGCCAGAATAGGGCCCCATATTGTGGATTTAAGGCTGCGTCTGCGGCGTATGGTATGCCGCCTTCTGTGATGTCGCTTCATATATATTGTCACCATCGTGCTGATTTTAGTTTTATATAGTATAACACAGCATTCCTTTCCCCTCAATGCGGCAAAATGTAAACATTGGTTGTTAATGCGGCAAATAATGGTTATAATAGCTGTACCACTAATGAATAAAGGCAGGGCTTGAACAATGAACAAATTGCTTTCGCTTATAGTTCCGGTATTTAATGAAGAAGAGGTGCTGCCGGTGTCCTATGCGCGCATGAGCGCGGCAATGCAGGCGCTGACAGGCTACGATTATGAAATAATATATGTTAACGACGGCAGCCGCGACGGCACCATGAAGCAGCTGCGCGCCATAGCCAAGGAGCATAAGGAGGTGCGAGTGATAAGCTTTTCCCGCAACTTCGGGCATCAGCTTGCCGTTACGGCAGGCATGGACAATGCCCGCGGCGACGCGCTCATAATAATAGACGCGGACCTTCAGGACCCGCCGGAGGTAATAGCCGAGCTTGTGAAGGCGTGGGAAAACGGCGCGGACATAGCATACGGCAAGCGGCTCAAAAGGGAAGGGGAGACGGTTTTCAAAAAGCTTACGGCCTTCTGCTATTACCGTTTGCTCAACGCCATGAGCGCGTATCCCATTCCGCTGGACACGGGCGATTTCCGCCTGCTGGATAAAAAGGTTGCCGATGTGTTCCTTAAAATGCGGGAGCATAACCGCTTCCTTCGCGGCATGAGCGGCTGGATGGGCTTTGACGCGGTGCCCGTTGAATACGTAAGGCATGAGCGTCAGGCCGGAAAAACCAAGTATACGCTCAAAAAGATGCTCCGTTTGGCGTTCGACGGCATACTGGGCTTTTCGTATAAGCCCATGTCCCTTGCGCTCTATGCAGGCGCCGCGCTTGGGGTAATAGGCATGCTGGGGCTTATAGCGCTGATAATAATCGCCGCCACTGTCGGCTGCGCGCCGTGGCTTTGGGCCGTGGACGGGCTGGTGCTCATCAATGCGCTTACGCTTGCCGCCATAGGCGTGCAGGGCGCATACCTTAACCGCATATATGACGAGGTGCGCGACCGCCCGCTTTACATCGCCGCGGAGACAATAAATTTGGGCAACTGAAAATGTGAACATATGGCGATATAACATGAACTTATAGTGAATCTTGCATATTCGTATGCTTTTTGGGGTATTATGCTATTGCATAATACCCTATATTTTTGTTAATATTATGCCACTAAGGGATAACAACGGCTGCATAAGCCGCGTTTATATTTTCAAAATTTGTAGTTATGGAGGTACTGTTTTATGGCAGTAAAAATCGGCATTAACGGCTTTGGCCGCATAGGCAGGCTTGTGCTGCGCGTTTGCGCGGAGAATCCGGAGATGGAGGTTGTTGGTATAAACGATCCTTTTATCCATGCGGATTATATGGCATACATGACCAAGTTTGACACCGTACACGGCACGTTCAAGGGCGAAGTGAGCGCGCATGACGATAAGCTTGTCGTCAACGGTCACGAGATTCAGGTTTATCAGCAGATGAACGCCTGCGACGTTCCTTGGAAGGAGTGCGGCGCGGAATACATAGTTGAATCCAGCGGCGTGAATACCACCACCGAAAAGGCCTCCGCGCACTTTGTGGGCGGTGCGAAGAAGGTCATAATCACCGCGCCCTCAAGCGACGCGAAGATGTTCGTAATGGGCGTGAACAGCGACGAATACACGAAGGACATGAACGTTGTGTCTAACGCCAGCTGCACCACAAACTGCCTTGCTCCCCTTGCCAAGGTAATTGAGGATAACTTCGGCATTATAGAAGGCCTTATGACCACCGTGCATTCCATCACCGCCACGCAGAAGACCGTGGACGGCCCTTCCAAGAAGGATTGGCGCGGCGGCCGCGCGGCTGCGCATAACCTTATCCCCAGCTCCACCGGCGCAGCAAAGGCCGTGGGCAAGGTAATACCCGAGCTTAACGGCAAGCTGACCGGCCTTAGCATCCGCGTTCCCACTCCGGACGTATCAATAGTTGACCTGACCTGCCGCATTGAAAAGGCAGCCACCTATGAGGAGATTAAGCAGGCCATGAAGGAAGCCAGCGAGAGCGACCGCTGGAAGGGCATAATCGGCTATACCGATCAGGCCGTTGTATCCAGCGACTTCTATAGCGACCCGCATACCTGCATATTCGACGCCACCGCGGGCATAAGCCTGAACCCCAACTTCGTAAAGCTTATCGCGTGGTACGATAACGAATGGGGTTACAGCAACAAGGTTGTTGACCTTATCGCCCACATGGCTAAGGTTGACGCGGAATAACGCAAGCAAAGCATCATCGGGGGCGGCAACGCCCCTTTTTATTTGTGAACAATAGTTAAATAGATAACAATACTAATTGACGTTCGGTAGGCCGGCGGTGTATAATAACGCAGTATTAGTGAGTATATAAATGCTAAGCAGGGAGGATAAAAATGCTGCGCATAGAAAATTTGACCAAAATATACGGAAGTCACAAGGCGGTGGACGATCTGTCGCTGCACATTGCTCCTGGCGAGATATATGGATTTATAGGCCATAACGGCGCGGGCAAAACCACAACGCTCAAATCGGTTGCGGGGATACTGCGCTTTGA
>CAVDFM010000021.1:11736-19084 GCA_963608365.1 bacterium
GATGAGCCGTTCGTGGGGCTTGACCCGATAGCCGCGCACCAGCTGAAGGGCATAATGCGCGAACTTTGCGACGAAGGCGGCGCAATATTCTTCTCCACCCATGTGCTGGAGGTTGCTGAAAAGCTTTGCGATAAGGTTGCCATAATAAAGGGCGGCAAGCTGCTCAAGTCCGGCCCCATGGAGCAGGTGAAGGGCGATGCTTCGCTTGAAAACGTGTTCCTTGAACTGGAGGAAGAAAATGTTTAAGGCGCTTGTTAAAACGCGGCTTGCGGCGCTGTGGGCTTCCTTTTATGCGCGCACCCGCAGCGCTAAAAACGGCAAAAAGCCGTCAAAGCTTAGCAGCGTTGGCATTGCCGTGCTGCTGATATATGTTATTGTGGTGTTCATAGGCATGTTTGCCGCGCTGTTCATGAGCATTGCGGAGCCGTACCATGCGCAGGGCATAGGCTGGCTGTATTTCGCAATGGCGGGCATAATGGCGGCGGCGTTCTGTCTTATGGGCTCGGTATTCACCGCGCAGACGCAGCTTTATAACGCGCGGGATAATGAACTGCTGCTCGCCATGCCCATACCGCCCGCGGCAATACTTGGCAGCCGCATGATAATGCTGCTGTTGCTCAATTATTTTTACGAGGCGCTCGTGGCTATACCCGCATTAGCCATGTGGATAGTTGCGGGGCTTCCGGTAACGGTAAGCGGCGTCATCTGCACGGCGGTGGGCTTTTTGCTGCTGCCGCTGCTGCCGCTTACGCTCAGCTGCCTGCTTGGCGGCATAATCGCCGCCATAACCGCGCGCATGCGGAACAAGAATATAATATCGCTGGTGTTCTCGCTGCTGTTCCTTGCCGTGTATCTGTATTTTTATACAAATATGCAAACCTATATACAGCAGCTTATGGTGGACGGGCTGGACATTGCGGACGCGTTTGAGCGCAGCATTCCGCCGTTCTATTGGCTTGGCGTAGCCGCGGCGGATGGGGACTTTGTTAAGCTTATTCTGTTCGTGCTGTGCTGCGTTGTGCCGTTCGGCATACTGTATGCGGTGCTGTCCAAAACATTCATAGGCATAGCCACCGAAAGGCGCTCTGCCGCGAAGAAGGTCTATAAGGGCGGCGAAATGTGCACCAGCAGCGCATTTATGGCCGTTGTTAAGAAGGAGCTTGCCCGCTTCGTAAGCAGCGCGGGATACATGATAAACGCCGGCATGGGCATAGTTATGATGGCTGCGGCGGCAATATTCATGGCGGTGAAAAGGGCACAGCTTATAATGCTTATAGACGCCGTAGGCGCGGGCTATGCGGGGGCGTTTGTGGGGCTGATAGTATGCGCGCTTGTCAGCATGGTGTTCATATCCGCGCCGAGCATATCGCTTGAAGGCAAAAGCCTTTGGGTGATGCAGACGATGCCCATCCGCGGCGGAACGGTGCTGCGCGCCAAGGCCGCCATGCATATAATGATAACCGCGCCCGCGGCGGTGCTGTGCACGGCTGCAATGGGCATAATTATAAAAGCGAACGCGCTTGACTGCATAGCCGCCGCGCTGCTCGCCGTCGCATTCACGGTATTTACGGCGTATTTCGGCGTTGCGCTGAACCTGAAGTTCCATAGGTTCGATTGGATAAACGAAACCGCGGCGGTGAAAAGCGGAATGTCCGTAATGCTTGCCATGTTCGGCTCAATGGCAATATTGGCAATACCCGCGCTGCTGTATGCGCTGCTTGCGGCTGAATACATATCCGCCGCTGTGTACATGGCGATGTGGGCGGTCATATTCGCGGCGGTAAGCATAGCCTTTGACGCCTGGTTCAAAAAGCACGGCGATGAAAAATACGCATTTCTTGCATAATTGAAAAAACCATAATTTGGCGTAAATCTATCCTCCTTTTCCGGCCACAATAATAGCGACCAACGAAAAGGAGGATTTTGATCATGACATCCGATAAGAACGGAAAGCAGACCATAGGTTGCCGCGTTACCAGCTGCAAGCACAACATGAGCGGCTGTGACTGCGAACTGAGCCGCATAGAGATAGAGCCCCAGTGCGGCTGCCATACCGGCGAACCCTGTGACGAAAGCCTTTGCGGCAGTTATAAGTCCAGGTAAATTGGTCTGAAAAAGGAGCGGCCGTATAGCCGCCCCTTTTTTATATCGGGAATTATTATATATCCATGCTGGACGCCGTGCGCGGGAAGGGCAGCACGTCCCTTATGTTGGCAATGCCGGTAACGTACATTACCATGCGCTCGAACCCAAGGCCGTAGCCCGCGTGCTGCACGCCGCCGAAGCGCCTCAGATCCATGTACCAATCATACTGGGACATGTCAAGCCCAAGCTCCTCGATGCGCTGCTTCAGCTTATCCGTGCGCTCCTCGCGCTGGCTGCCGCCGATTATTTCGCCAACGCCGGGAACCAGCAGGTCCACTGCCGCAACGGTCTTGCCGTCGTCGTTCAGACGCATATAGAACGCCTTTATATCCTTGGGATAGTTGGTAACGAACACGGGGCGCTTGAATATCTGCTCCGTCAGGTAACGTTCATGCTCGGTCTGCAGGTCGCAGCCCCAGTCCACGGGATATTTGAATTCCGCGCCGGACTTTTTGAGCAGCTCCACGGCCTCGGTATACGTTACGCGGGCAAAGTCGTTTTCAACAACGTTGGTAAGCCTGTCAAGCAGGGTCTTGTCAACAAAGCTGTTGAAGAATTTCAGCTCGTCCGGGCAGCGCTCCATAACGGTGCGTATTATGTATTTTACCATTGCCTCGGCAACTTCCATGTCCCCTGCCAGGTCGCAGAAGGCCATCTCCGGTTCTATCATCCAGAACTCCGCCGCATGGCGCGCCGTGAAGGAATATTCCGCCCTGAATGTGGGGCCGAAGGTGTATATATCGCGGAAAGCCATTGCAAACGCTTCGCCGTAAAGCTGTCCGCTCACGGCAAGGTTAGCTTCCCTGCCGAAGAAATCCTTGCTGTCGTCAACCTTGCCGTCCTCGGTCTTGGGCAGGTCGTTCATGTCAAGCGTTGTCACGCGGAACATTTCGCCCGCGCCTTCGCAGTCGCTCGGGGTGATGAGCGGGGTATGCACATAAAGGAAGCCGCGTTCGTCAAAGAAGCGGTGTATGGCCTGCGCCACAACGCCGCGCACCCTGAACGCCGCCTGGAACATGTTAGTGCGGGGCCTAAGGTGCTGAATGGTGCGAAGATATTCAAGACTGTGCCTTTTTTTCTGAAGGGGATAGTCCCCGTCGCACTCGCCTAAGATCTCTATTTCGCGCGCCCTTATTTCAAACGGCTGCTGCATTTCGGGCGTGAGCACAAGTTCGCCCTTAACGCCTATCGCCGTGCCGGTATTGAGCTGCTTGGTTATGTTGGGATTGATATTATTGGTTTCGTACACCACCTGCACGTTCTTGAAGCAGGAACCGTCGCCAAGCTCTATAAAGCCCACGTTCTTGCTTTCGCGCGCCGTTTTGATCCATCCTACAACCTCGATCTCGCCTGTATGCGCTTCGTAACTGCGCACCAGCTCACTCAATCTCAACATAATCCACCTCCGGATAAAATATAAACTATTCAGCTATTATATTCCGATTTTGCATCTTTAGCAAGCACCGCGCATATATTTCCTAAATCATATTTTGTTATAAGGAGACATGCATTATGTATTATGCCGGCGTACCCACGCTTGTTGTCCGCGCAAAGTGCCCCGCGCTTATATCAATAAACGGCCGCGTGGCGGGAGAATGCGGCGGAGAGGGCTATATCAGCGTGCCGCTGAGCGCAAACGGGGATTATTATGTTACCATGCAGCCGCTGCTGCCGCACGATGCGTTCGGCGCGGCGTTGTGCCCCGTTACGCGCCGGTTTTCGCTTGAAAACGGAATTATGGAGCAGGCAGGATACCCAGACGCCGTATTGTGCCTTTGGCCGGGAGGGGTGAATGAAATAACAATGAAGCCCATCGCCATATGCCCAAAGGCCGGCAAACCGTGCGAAAAGGCGGGGCAGAGGGGTGCGGACGCGCAGGGGGCGAAGCAGCCCATTAACAATTTGGAACGCGGCATGGCGTTTGCCGTTGCAAGCATGAACGGGAAGTATGACGAAGCGATGGGCTATCTTTCCCCGGCGCTGAGGCGCAACGTGACAGCGGAGGCGATAGCCGAATTCATGGGGGAATACGAGCGCGTGCGCCCGCCCGTTGGGGACATGAGCGGGGACACGCTGGGCCTTATATACAAAAAGAAGGAATACGTTTACGCCGCGCGGCTTATAACGATAGAGCACGGGCCGGAAGGGATAGACAACATAAGCGAGCTGTGACGCAAATGAACATAAACAAAAATACCACCCGTAATGGATGGTATTTTGCGTGGAGCTGGTGATGGGAGTCGGACCCATGAACCTCGTCATTACCAATGACGCGCTCTACCAACTGAGCTACACCAGCGAACCGTTCATGACGCTTACCGCGTCAACGGGATATATTATACTATCAGATGCGGATATATGCAAGGATTTTTTTTGACAAGTTTTACTTTTTTTGCATATACCCGCAAACAGGGGGATTTTTGCGCGCGCTGTCCGCTATTTCATGCCCAGTTCTTTATCTATGCTGGCCTGGATGGCGGCGTGTACCGCGCTTTCAAAGCCGCTGCGCTGCAAAGTCAGCACGCCTTCTATGGTAGTGCCGCCGGGAGTTGTTACGGAATCGATAAGGGCGTATGGATGCATGCCGCTTTCGCTCACCAGCTTTGCGCTGCCCATTACCGCGCTTGCTGCAATGCTGAGCGCCTTTTGCTTGCTGAGTCCGTTCCTTACGCCCGCGCGGGCCATTGCGTCGATAAACATATAAACATATGCTACGCCGCAGCCCGCTATGGCGGAGAACGTTTCAAACTCGCTCTCGTCAAGCTCTATAAGCTCGCCCACCTTACCGAAGGCGAAGCGGAACGCATCAAGCTGCGCCGCCGTAACTGTTGCGGAGGCGGCATAGCCCGTGGTGGATGCGCACACGTTTGCGTTAACGTTGGGCATTATGCGTATTATGCCCGCGTCGCGGCCTAACCCTTCGCGTATGGCGGCAATGCCGTATCCTGCGGCTATGGACATAATAAGCGCGTCTTCCCGCATGGCGCGGCCCACGCGGGGCAGAATATCGGGGAAGGACTGCGGCGTGGCGGCAAGCACTATCGCGTCCGCCTGCGCGGCGGCTTCAAGCGTATCGCACACGGTTATGCCCAGTTCGTTTGCCAAAGCGTCCGCCTTTTCGTGCGTGCGGTTGAAGGCAAGTATGTCGATAGGCGCAACGCCGCCCACGACCATGCCGCGGATTATTGCGGCAGCCATGCTGCCGGTGCCGATGAATGCGTATTTCATGAAATATGAACTCCTTTTTGATGAATATAAGGCTCCCCTTTACGGGGAGCTGTCGGCGAAGCCGACTGAGGGGTTGGCGTAAATAGGTGAAGCCTCTTTCTTTTTCAACCCCTCCGCCAATTCGCTATCGCTCATTGCCACCTCCCCTTTCAGGGCAGGCTAACTCCCTCCGTCTGCTCGTTTCACTCGCATCCACCTCTCTCTAAGATGGAGGTTTAACGTAAGAGTTTGGACATCGGCCAAAAGGCTCCCTCCTTGAGGGAGCTGGCAAACCGAAGGTTTGACTGAGGGAGTTAAAGGCGCCACCATTTATGGGGGAGCTGCTGAGCGTAAGCGAAGCTGAGGGGGAACAGTAAAATAGCTTGGCCGCTTTGAACCGTTCCCCTTTCGGCTCAAATAACCCAAATTATATCAAAAGAGCGGCGCAAACCGCTCTTTTATGCTTTACTTTATGGGCTTCATGGTGGGGAAGAGCAGCACGTCGCGTATGCTGGTCTCTCCTGTGAGCAGCATGACCATGCGGTCTATGCCTATGCCTATGCCGCCGGTGGGGGGCATGCCGTATTCAAGCGCCTGGCAGAAGTCCTCGTCTATCATCATGGCCTCGTCGTCGCCCTTGGCGCGCTCCATAGCCTGCTGCACAAAGCGGCCGCGCTGGTCTATGGGGTCGTTCAGTTCGCTGAAGGCATTGGCGTATTCGTGGCCGGCTATGAACAGCTCAAAGCGCTCCGTTATGCCGCTTACGCCCTTCTTGCGCTTGGAAAGCGGGGAGTTTTCCACGGGATAGTCTATTATGAACGTGGGCTGGATAAGCTTATCCTCAACGAATTCGTCAAATGCCAGCGCCAGCAGCTTGCCCTTGGTGGCTGTTTTGTCGTCAAAGGGCAGCTTTATCTTCTTTGCAAGTTCGCGCGCTTCTTCGTCCGTTGCGCAGCCAAGGAAGTCCGCATTGGCGTATTGCTTCACGGCATCGTTCATGCTCAGCCGTGCGAACGGCGGGGTAAGGTCAATGTCGTACTCGCCGTATTTTATCTTGGTGGTGCCGTTTACCAGCATGCAGCAGCGGGAGAACAGATCCTCGCACAGCTCCATCATTCCGTGGTAATCGGTATACGCCTGATATATCTCGATGGTGGTGAACTCGGGGTTGTGCGTAGCGTCCATGCCCTCGTTGCGGAAAAGGCGGCCTATTTCATAAACCCTTTCAAGCCCGCCCACTATGCAGCGCTTGAGGTGCAGCTCCGTTGCGATGCGCAGATACATATCTATATCCAGCGTATTGTGGTGCGTTATGAACGGCCTTGCGCTCGCGCCGGAGGCGGCGGAGTTGAGCACGGGGGTCTCGACCTCTATAAAGTCGAGCTCGTTAAGCCTTCTGCGTATCTCGGCCTCTATCTTGGCGCGCTTTATGAAGGTGTTTCGAACTTCGGGATTTACTATAAGGTCAACGCTGCGCTGGCGGTACCTGAGCTCCTGATCCTTCAGCCCGTGGAACTTTTCGGGCAGGGGGCGGAGGGACTTTGAAAGCAGGGTAACGCTTGTGGCATGGATTGAAACTTCGCCCGTGCGGGTCTTGAACACCATGCCGGTAACGCCGATTATGTCGCCAATGTCCATGGCCTTAAAGTCGGCATAGGATTCTTCGCCCACGTCGTCGCGCTTTATGTAAACCTGAATATCGCCCTTGTAATCCAAAATGTGCGCAAAGGAAGCCTTGCCCATTATGCGCTTGGACATCATCCTGCCCGCAACGGTAACGGTTTTGCCTTCCATGGCGTCGTAATTTTCAATTATCTCCGTGCTGTAAGCATCGCGGTCGAACTTGACTATTTCAAAGGGGTCCTTGCCGCGCTCCTGCAATGCCTTCAGCTTGTCCCGCCTTATCTGGAGCAGCTCGTTAAGCTCCTCGGCGGTCTGTTCGCGCTCCTCTGCGGGAGCCTTAATGTTGTTTTCTTCCATTTATGCGCCTGTCTCC
>CAVDFM010000022.1:0-18742 GCA_963608365.1 bacterium
ATTGGAACACTATTGGAACACAAAATGCGCGGAAGTGTTCCAAAAAAGTATTGTTTTGGCTTGGTTGATATGGTATAATCAAATCAGAAAAAACCAAGATGAATCAGTGCTTTTTAGCCTTTTCAAATGCTTGTTTGGGTGACGTTGAAACATTTCGGGACCAAAAGGCCGGGTGTTCAAATCACCTCGCCCCGACCATGAAAAGCACGGTAGTTTTTTATATGATTTACCGTGCTTTTTTTATATACAAGAAGCTTGGCGGCGTGTTATGATAGCGTAAAGGAAGCGGATACGGAGGGAATGAGCCATGCTGTGCGTTATTGCAAAAATTGATAAATGTGCCGTTGAGAAGCTGAGAGCGATACAGAGGGCGGCTGTTTCGGAATCCGCGGCAAGGCCTATATACGGGCATATCACAATCGCAGCATATGTGGGCGATGATGAAGCCGGCTTTATTGCGTTCTGCAGGGCGCTGTTCGAAGGCACCGCTCGGTTCACGGTGAAGTATACGCGGCTTGAAGCCTTGGAGGAAACGTCTATCGTGGTAGCGGCTGCGGAAAAGGTGGGCGCGTTGGGTGAACTCCATAAGCGCATTGCGGAAGAATACGGCAGCAGCCTTAATCAATGGACGCGGACGGATGAAAAGTGGCTGCCGCATACAACGCTGCTGCATGATCCGAATATGGACATGAACGATATGCGCGGTATTTGCCGCCAAATGGAAAGCCGCTTTGAGCCGTTTACCGCTTATATTGAGGGCATAGAGTTCTCGCGGGTAACGGAAACGGGATATGAGATAGTTGGCGGCGTTGAACTGCGCGGCTGATATTTTTGACAAATGTAAAGGAGAATGCGCATGACGCATGATGAAATAGCGCGCCTTATGAAACAATACGGTGTGGACGAATTTGAAGCGTTCAGGGAGCTTGACACTACAAAGGGAAACGATTATCGATTGAATGTGTTCATAGATAAAAAGTATACGCTTAGGATAAACACAAACGTGGTGACGGAGGAGCGGCTTAGTGAGATAGACAGGCTATGCGCCCGTTACCGCGCGGCGGGCGTTATCGCACCGCGGCTTTATAAAAACGCGCATGGCAAATACATAACGCCTTATGGTGAAAACATATGCTATGTTTCCGAATATATCGACTTGCCTACGGAAGCGGACATGGGGAACGACGTTGACCGCGATGAGATATCGCGGCAGGTATTGCGCATGATAGGGCGGTTTTCCCGCATGTATACGGGCGTTGACCTTATGAACGTAAACTCCATGTGGAGCATAATAGACCTCGCCCCGCTGGACAACGGTATAGATGAAAAGCAGGAGAACGTGAACGACCTTGCGGCAATGCTGCGCGATGCGGGCATGGATGCCATTGCTGCAGAGGCGGAGGCATGCAACCTGAGGCACAGGGAAGAACTGAAGCGGATATACAAGCGCCTGCCGCGCTGCGCAATACAGGGCGACCTTAACGAGGGCAACATATTGATAAAGGACGGCAAATTCGCGGGGCTTATTGATTTCAATATGGCAGGTACGGAAGTGAACGTGAACCATTTCTGCGCGGAAACCAACATGGGCATAAATGAAGATGATTTCCATGTAAAGAGTGCAGCGGAGTTGTATGCCGATGCAGTGGCGGCGCAGCAGAGCATGCTGGACGAGATATTTGCCGAATATACGCTGAATGCGGACGAAGAACGGGCAATGGTGCATTACAAGGCGCTCACCATGCTTTCGCAGTATCCAAACGTCGTTGCGTTCGGCCGCTTTCTAAAGCAGGACGCGAACAAAACAGCCGAACTGATACGGCTTATAGCGGCGCAGTAAAAAACAGGCGGAGTGATTCCGCCTGCTTTGCATTTATAAGGGTTTGCTGTACCATGCCGGCACGGGATCGCTCATGCCCTTATACCAGTTGAACACATCCTTGGCCTGATTACGCATGGTTGCTATTTCTTTTTCGCCGAACGGCACGGCCCATGGCAGGGAAGATAGCGTATTGCTGCTTATGTAAAGCGCAAGCAGCTGCCAGAAGTCAGCAGGCACGATGCCGTCAAAATACACGTCCACCATGCCGCAAGCGAACACGGGCGCTTTCTGTGCGCACCAAACTATGCGGTTGAACTCCTCCCACGGGTCGCCGAAGTCACAGCGATTGAAGTCGATTATGTATAGCTTCCCGTCGCGGCCTATCATCATGTTGCCTATGTGGTAATCGCCATGCTGGAACGTCTGCGGCCTGCCCGCAAGCAAGTGGCGGTTATTGTTTATGTAATCCATAAACGCCTCCGCCTGTCCGTTTTCGTATTTAATGGGACAGGCTTCATATAAGGCTATTTTCTTATCTATCTTTCGGTTGAATCGGGTTTCCCAGTCCTCCTGCGTTTCAGACGTGGGAATGGAGTGTATCCTGCGGAGAAAACGCCCCGCATCCATACCGTATGCGTATTGCTTTGCTGCGGGGCAGTTTGGCACTATTGCTTCAGCGTCTTCGCCATCTATCCATGTTTGTATTGAATAAACGCCTTCATCGCATGTGCCGAATTCAAGCGGAGCGCACATAGGCACGCCAAGCTCAGCCACGCGGCGCATAAGCTCATATTCCAGCTTTTTATCATCATATTTCTCAATGGGCGTTACGCGCAGCAGAAATCTGTTGCCATGCTCATCGGTTAAGCAATACTTTTTGTCGCCTGACCAGCCCTTCAGCACAGGCTTTTTTGAAACAAAGCTATTGAACATTTGGCCACCCCACCTTTCAATGACTGTTATATTATAGCCGTAAAGTAGGCATAACACAAACACAGTTTCCATTTAATTCACAATGGCGGGTGGGACTTTATCATTATTGGTGATATAAACTACTGTCCATATTGCCGCATTAGGCGGCGGGAAGGAATAATTGTTCTTATGCAGCAGGATAAAACGTTTCTTGGTACTGAGCCTGTCGGCAAGCTGCTTTTGAAGCTGGCCGTGCCCACGGTTGCGGCGCAGTTCGTGAACATGCTCTACAACATTGTGGACAGGATCTACATCGGACATATGGGCACGGAGGGCAGCCTTGCACTCACGGGCGTGGGCGTATGCATGCCTATAATCCTTGTAATATCCGCGTTCGCGGCATTTGTAAGCTCCGGCGGCGCGCCGCGCGCATCCATAGCAATGGGCGCTGGGGATAACGAATCCGCAGAGAAGATACTTGGAGGCTGCTTTACGCTGCAGCTTTGCATATCGGTGGTGCTCACGGCCGTGCTGCTGATTTGGGACCAAGATCTGCTGATGGCCTTCGGCGCAAGCGAAAACACGATAGGCTACGCCGTTGATTACATGAACATATATGCTATCGGCACCATATTCGTGCAGCTAACGCTTGGCATGAACGCCTTCATAACGGCGCAGGGCTTTGCAAAAACAGGCATGTACACCGTGCTTATAGGCGCGGTTGCAAACATCGTACTCGATCCGCTGTTCATATTCGTATTTGACATGGGCGTTTCAGGCGCAGCGCTTGCAACCATAATATCGCAGGGCATATCATGCGTATGGGTGCTGCATTTCCTTATGAAGGGGAACAGCATACTTAAACTCAGGCGCGAAAGGATGAAAATAGACTTCAAGCTTATCCTGCCGTGCATTGCGCTGGGCCTTGCTGCGTTTGTTATGCAGTCAAGCGAAAGCATAATATCCGTGTGCTTCAATTCTTCCCTTCTCAAATACGGCGGTGACATTGCCGTTGGCGCAATGACGATACTTTCAAGCGTTATGCAGTTTGCCATGATGCCGCTTTCGGGCATTTCGCAGGGCGCGCAGCCCATACTCAGCTATAATTTTGGTGCAAAGAACGCATCCCGCGTTAAGGAAACATTCAAACTGCTGCTGAAGGTTTGCCTTTGCTATTCGGTTTTGCTTTGGGGAATAATAATGCTGTTCCCCGGAGCGTTCGCAAGCCTTTTCACAACCAGTGCGGAGCTTATAACATTCACTGAAGGCGCGCTCAGAATATACTGCGCGGTGGTGTTCCTGTTCGGCGTGCAGATGGCGTGCCAGATGACGTTTGTATCCATAGGCAATGCCAAATGCTCGATAATTGTTGCGGTGCTCAGAAAATTTGTGCTGCTGATACCGCTTATATACATTATGCCCGCGATACTTGCCGATAAGACAATGGCCGTATATATGGCAGAACCTGTGGCGGACTTTATCGCCGTTTCGTGTACGGCAATACTGTTTACAATAGAGTTTAAGAAGGCAATGGCGCGGCTTGAAGGCGGGAAAAACTAAAGAATATAAAAAGCAGGGCGGGGCAAAAGCTCCGTCCTGTTTTATGTTATGAAGTTATTTTGTTTCCCTGCGCGCAAGCGCGGCCTTCACAAAGCCGAAGAACAGCGGATGCGCCTTGTTCGGGCGGGATTTGAACTCCGGATGATACTGCACGCCTATATGGAACGGCCTGTCGGTAAGCTCAACCGTTTCAACCAGCCTTCCGTCCGGGGAAAGGCCGGACAGCGTAAGCCCTGCGGCGGTGAGCGCATCGCGGTAATCGTTATTGAATTCGTAGCGGTGGCGGTGGCGTTCAAATATGGTAGCCTTGCCGTAGCAGCGTTCCATGACTGTGCCGCTCTTTATCATGCAGGGATATGCGCCCAGCCTAAGCGTGCCGCCCTTGTCTATGCTGTCGCTCTGCCCGGGCATGAAGTCTATGACCTTGTGCTTGCAAAGCTCGTTGAATTCGCCGGAGTCCGCGTCCGCAATGCCCGCTACGTTGCGCGCGTATTCAATAACGGCTATCTGCATGCCGAGGCATATGCCAAAGTACGGTATATGGTTTTCGCGGGCAAACTTGGCGGCAAGTATCATGCCGTCTATGCCGCGCGAACCGAAGCCGCCGGGCACTATTATGCCGTCCATGCCGCCAAGCACGGCGGCTATGTTTCCTTCGTTAAGGGTTTCGGAATCTATCCAATGTATCGTAACTTCGGAATTGAGCGCATAGCCCGCGTGGCGCAGCGCCTCCGCAACGGAAAGATAAGCATCGTGCAGCTGAACATATTTGCCCACAAGCGCAATGTCCGTATTCTTCTGCCGCGCATGAATGCGGTTTACCATTTCGCTCCATTCGCCAAGCTCTGCCGCGGGCGCGTCTATGCCCAGTTCGCGGCATACGACGGATGAAAAGTTGGATTTTTCAAGCATCAACGGCGCTTCGTAAAGGCAGGGAAGCGTGATGTTTTCTATTACGCAGTCCGGCTTAACGTTGCAGAAAAGGGATATCTTTTTGAATATGGAATCTTCAAGCGGCTCATCGCAGCGCAGCACTATTATGTTCGGGTTTATACCCATGCCCTGCAGCTCCTTTACGGAATGCTGAGTGGGCTTTGACTTGTGCTCATCGCTGCCATGGAGGAAGGGAACGAGCGTAACGTGGATAAAAAGGCTGTTTTCACGCCCGACTTCAAGGGATATCTGCCTTACGGCTTCGATAAAGGGCTGGGATTCAATATCGCCTATCGTGCCGCCAATTTCGGTTATTACCACGTCCGCATCCGTTTCCTTAGCCACGCGGTAAACAAAGTCCTTTATTTCGTTGGTGATGTGGGGTATTACCTGTACGGTGGAGCCAAGATATTCGCCGCGCCTTTCCTTATTGAGCACGTTCCAGTATACTTTGCCCGTGGTAAGGTTCGAGTAGCGGTTCAGGTTTTCGTCTATAAAGCGTTCATAATGGCCAAGGTCAAGGTCTGTTTCGGCGCCGTCCTCGGTAACGTATACTTCGCCGTGCTGATACGGACTCATAGTGCCGGGGTCAACGTTTATATATGGGTCCAGCTTCTGCGCGGCTACCTTCAGCCCGCGGTTTTTGAGCAATCTGCCCAGGCTGGCCGCCGTTATGCCCTTGCCAAGGCCCGATACAACGCCGCCGGTAACAAATATGTACTTGGTCATATGTTCTTCCTCCGTACAAAATAATAAAGGATTATATTATAGATACGCGGCTTTTGTCAAATGCTCAGCCGTGCGAATTTTGCCTGATATCGGGCAAAAATCGTGCACATAACCGCGCATTATACCGGCTTGAACATAAATTATAAAAAAGCCCCTCCGCTTGGGAGGGGCAATGGGGCAGATTTGTCAGTTATTCGTGCCTGCGTCTATTTCATATGTCACGCTTACGCGCGCATCTATGGTCAGCTCGCCGGAGCTTATGCTTACATCAGCGTTGTCCTCCGCAACGGAGTTGACGCTCATCATGCGTGGTTCGCTGTACGCCATATTTGGCGTATAGCTTGAACTGTCCTCGTTTACTGTGGCGGGTACGGGCTTTAACGTTACGCCGAGCGCTTCGGCAATGGCTTCAGCCTTGCCCTTGGCGTCCGTCATGGCGGCCTTGAGCGCCTGCTGATACGCGGCGGAACTATCGGACACGGTGAGCGTAAGCCCGTATGTGCCCGTTGCGCCCGCGGCTATTGCATCGCCCAGCACTTTGCCGACCGAGTTTATGTCGCGTATGGTGACCTTTATGGAATTGGTCATGTCATATCCTACGACCACGGCAGGAGACTTATCGTAATTATATCGCTCGCTGAGGTTTACGTTGTCGGTAGCGATATCCTCTTCCTTAACGCCCGCAGCCTTCACGGCCTCTATAACGGCATCCATAATGGCGGAGTTTTCCGCCTGCGCGGCGGCAGGATCTTCATTATATGTGCGCACCTGTATGCTTGCGGTGGCAATGTCCGGCGTGAGCTTTGCTTCGCCCGATCCGCTTACTTTTATCACGTTGTTATCCTCCTTATCGGCCTGGTTTATGGTAACCTCGGGGCTTATAACCTGCGGCGTGGTGCTGTTTGGACTCTGCACAACGGTTTTGCATCCTGTGAACATTACTGCCGCCATGCTTATGCACAGCGCCAATGCTAAGGCTTTTTTCTTCATGGCTTATTTTGTTTCCTCCTTGGCTTCGGTTTTCTTTTTGTTGCGCTTCTTTGTTGCCGCGCGTACTATTATTACTATTATCACAACCACTATTGCCGCAATAACTATAACCGGCAGGCTGGATACGAACCACACGAAGAAGTTTACGAAGAACACGCCTACGCCGTTGAGCGTATCGGTAAAGCCTTCGCTTATCCTGTCCGCGGTGGTCTTGGTGGCGGCGGGGCCGGTTATGGCGTTGCGCTCGCTGACGGAAAGATTAACGGTAGTGTAATCGATAAGCGCGTCGTAACGCTTCAGCGTGCCGGTAAGCGTTTCTATCTGCAGCATGACTTCGCTTATTCTGTCCTCAAGCGCTATAACGTCTGCCAGATTGTCCGTTTCCACCATTATTGCGCGCAGCCGCTCCAGCTGCTCCTGCAATACGGCAAGGCGGGTATCAGTATCGTAATATTCATCGGTAATGTCGTCCGTATAGTCGCGCACATAATTTATCTGCCCAAGCGTTTCCACGCCGCTTACGAACTCGCCCGCCTTTTCCGCAGGAATGCGGATGGTCATATCAATGCTGCGGCCCGCGTCGCCGTAAGCTTCGGGCTTGGAGCCGTAAAGATTGGAACTGAGCACATATCCGCCAAGCTCGCTTACCTTGGTATTGATATAGTCCATGTTTTCATCGAACTTATCAGTATTAAGGCTAATGTCATAGTTGCGGATTATTTTGCGTCCGGCGTATATATCGCCCGCAGTTACGGAAGTGCTTTCGCCCTTTGCGTAGTCAAAGCCCATATCGTTGCTGGTAACGGCGGAGGTCGCCGCGGGCATGGGCGCATATTCCTCAATAGTATCGTATTGGGAGGATGAGTTGTACATTGTGTCGCGCGCGGCGGTGGTGGAGCCGCTGCTGCACCCGGCAAAGCATATGGCAAGCATTATGGCTGCCGCAAAAACGGCAAGCAGTTTTTTATATTGTTTCATTGCGATTCCTCCTTGTTGCATTCCTTTGCCAATATAACGCGGGAATGCGGCTAAAGGTTCCAATTATATGCATATTGTATTATATAAGCGGTAATTGGGCAAGAGCAAAGCGCATATACAAAATATATGGGGGTGATGTGCGTGGCGAACATCAGCTTTTGCGAACTGAGGCGCAAGGAAGTGATAAATCTAAGGGACGGGGCAAGGCTCGGAGCGGTATGTGATTTGGAAGTTGACCTATGCTCGGGCACAGTATGTTCAATAGTTGTGCCGGGGCCGCCGAAAATGTGGGGCTTGCTGAAAAGCGACGAGGAGCTTGTTATACCCTTCTGCAAAATAAACAAGATAGGGGACGACGTTATATTGGTGGATATAATGCTGTAACTGCTTTATTTTTTGCATTGTGCTGTGGTATAATGGGCAAAAGCACGCGGAGGATATAGCATGAGGTGCAGATATTGCCATGGAACGGAAAGCAAGGTTGTGGATTCTCGCCCTACGGACGACGGGACAAGCATACGCCGCCGCAGGGAATGCATGAGCTGCGGAAGGCGATTCACAACATATGAAAAAATAGAAGAAATACCGATAATGGTCGTGAAAAAAGACGGCCGGCGCGAAACGTTCGACAGCGAAAAAATACTGATGGGCGTGCGCAAGGCCTGCGAAAAGCGGCCGGTGAGCGCGGCGCAGATGGATAAGCTGGTGGAAGAAGTGGTTCGGGAGGTAAACAATACCCTTGAGCAGGAAGTCACCAGCACATATGTGGGCGAACTCGTAATGCGCGGGCTGAAGGAACTGGACGAGGTGGCGTATGTTCGCTTCGCTTCGGTATATAGGCAGTTTAAGGACATAAATACGTTTATGGAGGAGTTGAAACTCCTTCTTAACGACAAATGCGAATAATGGACAGATACGAATACCTTTCGGCATATGCCAAAATGCGGCGCGGCTGCATTTACGAAGAAAACAAGGGCATAGGCTTCTTCCGTGCGGAGCAGCTTAAAAGCATGGACGGCGTTGAGCACGGCTTTACCGCGCGGCAGGGCGGTGTGAGCCCCAAACCTTATGATTCGCTGCATCTGAATTTTCAAAAGCCACACGATCTGGCGCTTGTCAGGGAGAATTTCTCCCGCTTTGCCGATGCGGCGGGCATAGAATATTCAAGCATGGCCGTGGTAAGCTATGAGCACGGCACGAACGTTATAAAGCTTGACGCTGATGACGCCGGGCGCGGATTTGACAAAGCCCCGCTTGATAAGTGCGACGGCATTGTTACCGATTCGCCCGCGGTCACGCTAATAACCAATCATGCCGACTGCGGTGCGTTCTTTATATACGATCCCGTGAAGAAGGCGGTTGGCCTTGCACATTCCGGCTGGAAGGGCACGCTCGGGCGCATCGGCGCAAACGTGGTCAGGCTTATGCAGCGGTGCTATGGATCTGATCCTAAGGATATGATAGCGTCAACCGGCCCAGCGATATGCAAAAATTGTTACGAGGTGGACGCTCCCCTTGCGGAGCGGTTTGATGCCGAATTCGGCGCGGGCGTATGCACAAGCCCAGGGCGTGAAGGCCACGCGTGGCTGGATCTTGAAGCCGCGCAGGCCATACAGCTTATTGAAGCGGGGCTGAAATGCGAAAACATAACATTGATGGAAAAATGTACGTTTGAGGACGAAGAACATCTGTTTTCGCACCGCAGAGACACCGCAAAGCTTGGCGGAACGGGAGACATGGCGGCGTATATCCGCCTTGTATAAAATAAAAAACAGGCTTAAATATTCATCCTTTCGGGTAAGCTAACCCGGAAGGATTTTTTATGTTAAAAGGAGCTTTACATGGCGCTGAATACAATAGTTTGCCTTGCGGCGATGATAATGAACTTAACTTTTTTGACTGAGAACATATGCAGGCGGCTTTGCATACGCCCGTTTGCGCTGGCGGTTACTGCCGCGGCGGCGCTTGCGCTTGCAAACATAAGCTTCAGGCCGGTTGGCGAGGTATGCTTTGACCTGTCCATACTTGTGCTGCCCACGTTTCTTGCTGTTTTCAGCCTTGGCGGGGGCTATACCGCGCGGAGGGGGCGCGTTTGCCTTTCGCGCATGGCGGCAATATCTATGATACCAATGCTTATAAGCGCGGCAATATCGCTTGTGAATTACTTTACTGATGGGTTTGCCGCGTTTGATTTGAACGAAGGGGCGATAGTGCCGTGGCAGGTGCTGCTGTGCGGAATGGACATGGCGATAGGCGATATATTGCTTGCGAAAAAAGTCGCCGTGTGATAATGCTGCATGGGCCTTCATATCATGTAGCGATACGGAGGACATGCAGATGGCTAACGCGGGAACTAACGCCCTTACGGGGCTTAGAGAGCTTCTTCCAAAGGAGCTTTTTTATAATATGGATATGGATATGCTCGTCGCGGAGTGCGAGGAAATACGCATACGCGCGGGGCGGAACGTGCGCTTTATATTGCGCGGCGGCGAAATAGCGGGCAGCGCCGTGGCAACGCCAAAGTTTTGCCGCGATGTGCTGGAAGGGCTGAGCGAACACTCGGCATCGGCAATAGAAAACGAACTGAAGGAAGGCTTCTTCACGGCGCGCGGGGGCTGCCGCGTTGGCGTGTGCGGCCAAATGTATACTAAAAACGGCCTTTGCGAAAGGCTTTGGCAGATCTCCGGATTCAATATAAGAATAGCGCGGCAGATAAAGGGCTGCGCGGACAAAATAATACACGAAGTTTATAGCCGCGGCAACGCAGGCGGACTGCTCGTGCTGTCCGTACCAGGCGCGGGCAAAACAACGCTGCTGAGGGACGCCGTGCGCCAGCTGAGCGACGGCGGAATGAGCGCGGCCATTGCGGACGAACGCGGGGAAATAGCGGCGTGCTACATGGGGGCGCCTACGCTGGACGTGGGCGAGCGGACGGACGTTATGGATATGTGTCCCAAGGCGGAGGGGATAAGAAGACTTGTAAGGAGCATGTCCCCTCGGCTTATTGTTACCGATGAAATAGGCGCAAAGGAAGAAGCCGATGCGCTGCTGGATGCAAAAAACTGCGGCACGACAGCCATCGCAAGCGCCCATGCATCATCGGTTGAGGATGCATTGCGCCGCGAACACATACGCGCGCTGATAGAGGGCGGCTGCTTTACCCACGCGGCCGTAATAACGCGCCGGGCGGACGGCGCAAGGGACATTGCGATAGAGAAGCTGGCACTATGAGAACTGGATTGGCGGCGGCTGCGCTGATAATATGCATAAGCATGGGGTACATGGCGCGTTCGCGCATGAAGGACAGGGCGGATAAGCTGAACGCCCTTTGCGCGGAAATAAGAACGCTTGGCGACAGCATGGAACTTTCGCAATACAGGCTGAGTGAAATGCTTGACCGATTGGGCGGCGAACTTTGGCGCGAATACGCCGCGGCGCTTACAGGGGAACAGCTGAGTGCGGGCGAAGCATGGGAAGCTACGGTACAAAATGAAGCGGACGGAGGCAGCCTGAACGGCCTTGATAAGCAGGATATTGCCGCACTTATAACGCTTGGCGAGGCGTTCTCGTCCATATCGCGCGCGGCGCAGGCGGATCACGCACGCCTTACGCTAAGGCAGATGGAGACGCGTGCGGCGGATGCGGAAAAGGCGCTTACGGGCAAGGGTAAGCTGTATTCAACGCTTGGCGTGCTTGCGGGCTTTGCGGCGGCGCTTATGATGATATAAACGGGGGATGAGGGATATGAGCATAGCGGTTGTATTCAAAATTGCAGGTATAGGCATTCTGGTCGCAATAATATGCCAGCTCCTTAAGCAGACCGGGCGGGACGACATGGCGATGCTTGCTGCGCTTTCTGGGCTGGTGCTTACGCTTAGCATGGTGGCGGATCTTATAGGGGATCTGTTTGAAAACGTAAGGCGCATATTTGAACTGTATTGATATAAGACCATGACAGAGGTTATAAAGCTGAGCGTATTTGCCGTGATATGCTGCGCAATAACGCTTACCGTGCGCGCATACCGGCCGGAGCTTGCTAGGCAGGCGGCGGTCGCGGCGGGGGCGATGGTGCTGATATACGCAATGGAAAAGCTTGGCGGCGTGTTCGGCGAAATAAAAACCATGCTTGAAACCTACGGCGTGCCGAGCGAACTGCTTACGGTGCTTATAAAGCTTACTGGCATAGTTTATCTTGTACAGTTCGCGGCGGATGCCTGCCGCGACGCTGACGAAACCGCCATAGCGGGGCGGGTGGAACTTGCGGGGAGAATAATGATAGTTTCGCTGTGCATACCGTGCATAAAGCAGGCGATGAGCATGATAGCGCGGCTGACGGAGGGCGCGGGATGAACGCGGCGGATATAAGCACGCTGGATATAGGCGCATGGAGCGAACTGTGGAACTCGCTGAACGGGCAAAGCTTCGGCTTTACGCTGAAGGAGCTTATGGAACGGTTCATGGGCGCGGGCGCAATGGACGCGGAAGGGATATGGCAAAGGCTTATTGCCGTAATAACGGACGCGCTGAAGCAGAATATGCTTTCGTATCTTGCGATAATTGCCGCTGCGTTCATATGCGCGATAATTGGCATTATCAGCGCGGAGGACGGCGCGGGCGGGGCGGGGGCGCTCGTGTGCGCGGCGATAGGCACTTCTGCCGCGGCGGCTAAGCTGAGCGTGCTTATAGCCGCGGCATACGGGGCGATAGATTCGCTGTGTTCCTGCATGGAGCTTATAGCGCCGGTGCTTTCGGTGGCCATTGCCGCATCGGGAGAGGCTGCATCGTCTGCCGCGCTCAGTCCGCTCGCCGCATTTTTGTCCGGCACGGTGGCGGGAGTATTCAAAAGCACAGTGCTGCCGCTGTGCGCCGGCGCGGGCGTGTGCGCAATGCTGAGTGCGCTTACCGGGGAAGAAAAGCTGTCGAAGCTGTTTGGATTTATCAAGTCGCTCATACGCTGGCTGAGCGGGGCGGTGTTCACGCTGTATTTCGCTACGGTAGGCATATGGGGCATAGGTGCGCGCTCAAGCGACAGCGTTGCCGTTAAAACCGCTAAATATGCAATAGGCAAAGGCGTGCCGATAGTGGGCGGGGCCGTATCGGGAACGGTGGATACTGTGCTTGAAGGCGCGTCGCTCATCAAAAACTCCGCCGGGCTTGCCGCGCTTGTTACGCTTGCGCTTGTGGTGCTTTCGCCGCTTGTAAGCATGGCCTGCAACGCCGTCTGCGCCCGCGGAACGGCTGCGGTATGCTCCGCACTCGGCGATGCACGCATAAGCACGCTTATGGAGCGGGTGGCGGATGCGATAAACGGGCTTTTTGCTTCAGTATTGGCGGCTGCGGCAATGTTCATGGCAACATGCGCGCTGGCGCTGGGTACAGCCGGGCTATGATGGGGCAGTTTATGCTGCAGCTTGCGGCAATAAGCCTTGCTGCGGGCATATTCACGGCGCTTATGCCCAAAGGAAACGCCGCGCGCAGCGGCAAGCGGGCTGTGGGCATAGTTGCGCTGATATATACTTTGCGGGCGCTGTTTAGCCTGATAGGAGGATATTTGCCATGAAAAGCGCGGATGGGATAAAGAATGCGCTCGGCCGCCTGTGCGCGCGTATGAAGCAGGATAAGCGGCTGGAGATCGCGGTTTACGGCGTGCTTATATTGATAGGCGTGCTGCTGTTTTTGATAAGCCCTAACGATAAGGCCGGCAATGCGGCGCAATCCGGCACGACGACTGCGGATGAAAGCGGCGTTGAGGAGCTTGAAAGCAGGCTTGAGGGCATATTGGGAAACATACGCGGCGCGGGCAAGGTGCGCGTGATGATAACATACGATACGTCAAGCCGCCTTGTGCCGGCAATGAGCACGGATGTGCAGAGCGGCACAACGGAGAACACGTCCACCGGGGGCCAAAGCGTGAGCGAGACGCGCACGGAATCGTCCCGCCCGGCGACAATATCCGGCAGCGGCGGTACGGAAACGATAGTGCTTACGGAAATAGAACCCACCGTGCGCGGAGTTATAGTAATAGCCGAAGGGGCGGCGGACGTATCGGTACGGGTGAAACTGAGCAATGCTGTGATGACCGTGCTTGGCATAAGCGCGGATCGCATAGAAGTATTTGAAATGAAAAGGGGAGAAGGGGAGCAATGAAAATAATGAAAAAGTATGTTGCGATAGCCGCGGCGGCTATACTGCTTGCGGGCGTGGTGTATTTCAGCTGTTCGCTGAACAAGGGCAAAAAGCCCGTGAGCGCGGATGCGGATACCGTGCCGCAGGCAACGGGTGACAGCGTTGCGGCAAACGAAAACTTCTTTGAAGCGTTCAGGGAGGAACGTGAAAGCACAAGAACGCTTGAAATTGAATATCTTGATGAAATAATAGCGGCCAGTGCGAACGATTCTGAAACGCTGAAGGACGCAACGGAGCAGAAGCTGAGGCTTGTTGCCAATATGGAGGCGGAATTCAGCGCGGAAAGCATGATACGTGCAAAGGGCTTCAGCGATGCGGCGGTAACATTCCATAAGGGGAGCGTGAACGTGGTGATAGCGACAGAGGAGCTGAGCAGCGAGGAAGTTGCCCAAATTTTGGACATTGTGAAGCGCGAAACGGGCGAAAAGACGGAAAACATCAAAATAATGGCAGGGGGCAATTAAAAGAAAAATATATGTGAACTGCGCCGAAGTTAGGGCATATGATGCTTTTCAGGATCAGAAATATCTGGTATAATATCAGAAAAGTTAAACAAGGAGGGCATATTATGGCAGCAGAGAATGAGATCACGCGCGAGCTGAACGAGGTTCAGGGCGGCAGGATAACCTTTGCACCGGATGTGATAGCGACTATAGCCAGCCTTGCCGCGGCCGAGGTCGAAGGCGTAGAAGGTATGGCCGGCGGAGTTGTTGAAGGCATCACCGGAATGCTCAACAACAAAAAGAGCATGACCAAGGGCGTTAAGGTAGAAGTAAATGAAGAACAGGTAACGGTTGAAATAAACGTTATAATCAAATACGGCTACAAATTGCACGAGGTCTGCACAAACATCCAGAACAGCACCAAGAACGCGATAGAGACAATGACCGGCCTTACCGTAAGCGCCGTGAACGTATTCGTATCGTCCATCAGCTTTGAAAAGGCGAAGAAGCAGCCGGCGCAGCCCGCTGCCGAGGCCGAACTGCCCGCAGAGGAATAAGCGAACAAAAGCAAAAGAAAATCTTACGCCGCCGCGTATACGGCGGCGTAAATTAGGAGCGTAAAAATGAGATTCAATATATTCGATAAGTTCCTGCTGGTGCTACTTCTGCTCTGCGTAATAGCGCTCAGCGCCCTGTGCGTGGCTACGGCTATGGGCTTTGTCACGTTCGATATGATAACGGCCCCCATAGAGGTGATCACAAACGGCCTCATAGGAAACAGGCTAATACTTGGCGGCGGCGGTGTTGTACTGCTGGCGATAGCGTTCAGGCTGTTTGTAGCAATGGGCAAAAAGCGGGAAGCAAAGAGCGCGGCTGCGCCCATGCCAACATCCACGATGATAATGAGCGGCGATAACGGCACGGCATACATGACCATATCCGCAATAGATTCGCTGGTGCAGCGGCATTGCCGCGCCAATGCGAAGGTGAAGGAATGCGAAAGCGCTGTTATTCCCGCGGGCGAGTCTGCCGCCGGCATAAGCATAAAGCTTAAGCTGAGCGTTGCGCCGGACACGGTGATACCCGAACTTAGCGCGAACCTTCAGCAGAGCCTTAAGGAATACATAGAAACGCTTTGCGGAGTAACGGTGAACGCGATAGATATACTTATCGTGCCGACTCAGCCGCCAAAGAGCATATAAGGAGCGCGACATGAACTTCTTTGAATTCTGGAACCAATACAAGTGGCGCATAATAAGCGTGCTTTTCGCGATAGTTTTCGCGGCGTTTTTGTTCACCATAGGCTTTTGGAAAACGCTGCTGCTGTTCGTGCTTGTGGGCATTGCGTTCTTTATAGGCACGCTGCTTGACGAAGGCGGGCGCGCAAGAGTGGGCGAATTTTTTCGTTCCCTCTTCAAAAGTAAGGAATAACGCGGTATAATTATTCACTAATATATACAAAGGAAGATATCACATGAGCAGAAAAACCGCCCGTGAAGTGGCGATGAAGCTGGCCTTTGCCCGCCTGTTTGGCGGCGAGGATACCTATGAGGCCATTTTGGAAAAGTCCGGCATAGAGGAAAAGCCTACCGAGGACGATATGAGCTATTCCGACGAGGTGCTTTGCGGTATAGAAGAGCACAGCGCCGAGCTGGACGAAAAAATAGCCGAACTTGCCATAGGCTGGAGCGTTGAGCGTATGCCGAAGGTGGACTTATCCATACTGCGCGTTGCGCTGTACGAAATGATGTATATGGATAAAATACCTTCAAGCGTATCCATAAACGAAGCCGTGGAGCTTGCCAAGCGCTTTGGCGGGGACAGGAGTTCTGCCTACATAAACGGTATGCTGGGCACTTTTGCGCGCCAAATAGACAAGGAATGATAGTTTGAACGCGCAGTATATTGGCATAGATACAAGCTGTTATACAACATCCGCCGCATGCGCGGAAAATGGGAGCATCGTTTCCAACAGAAGGACGATGCTCCGCGTTGCGTCCGGGGAAAGAGGACTAAGGCAGAGTGACGGCGTGTTTCAGCACGTTAGGAACCTAGCAGAAATAATGCCCGCGCTTATGGCGGATGCCGAACGCGCAAAAATAAAGGCCGTTGCCGTAAGCACGCGCCCGCGGCCGGAGCAGGATTCATACATGCCTGTGTTCCTTGCGGGCAAAACGGCGGCGATAACGCTTGCAAATGCGCTTGACGTAAGGCTTATAGAACTGAGCCATCAGCAGGGGCATGTGCGCGCCGCACTGTACGGCAACGAACAGCTTATTGGCAGGCGTTTTTTAGGTATGCACATATCCGGCGGCACAACGGAGATATTCACCGTAGGCAGCAACCTTGAAATAGGGCTTATCGGCGGCGGTGCCGATCTTCACGCGGGGCAGCTTGTTGATAGGGTAGGCGTAAGTCTTGGTATGCCTTTCCCCAGCGGGAAGCATATGGAGGCGCTTGCAGCGGGAAGAAGCGGAGAGCCTGCCGTGCGGCTGCCCATATGGGTACGCGGCACGCAATGCTCATTTTCCGGTACCGAAAGCGCGGCGCAAAGATTGATAGAGCAGGGTACTGACGGTGCGGACATAGCCTATGCCGTGTACGATGCCATGGCACGCACTTTTCATAAGCTGATAGTAAATGCCGCGGATGAAAGCGGGCTTGACTGCGTGCTTATAGCGGGCGGCGTAGCGTCAAGCGGGCTGCTGAGAAAAATGCTGTGCGAAAGGATGGCAAAGCGCGGACATGTGGACGTGCGCTTTGGCGAAGCGCGGCTTTCAAGCGACAATGCCGTGGGCATAGCATTGATGTGCCAGGATATATGCACAGGGAGGCTTGACGCATGACGGACGGATACATCCTAAGCGTAACGCAGCTGAACGAATATGTGAATACGCTGCTCAGGAATGACGTGCTGCTCGGCTCCGTTTCCATACGGGGCGAAATAAGCGGCTTTAAGCGCCATACTTCGGGGCACATATATTTTTCGCTGAAGGATGAAAGTGCGCTGGTGCGCTGCGTAATGTTTCGACAGAATGCCATGAATATGCCCGAAGGCATCGGCGACGGCATGCAGGTGGTGCTCTCCGGCTACGCATCGATATATACGCGGGACGGGCAGTTCCAATTCTATGTCAGGTCCATGCGGCGCGAAGGCGAGGGCGAACTTTACCGCCGCTTTCTTATGCTTAAAACCCGCCTTGAAGCGCAGGGCTTGTTCGATGCGGCGCATAAAAAGCCGATACCTAAGCTCCCAAAGTGCATAGGCGTGGTAACGTCAAAAACCGGCGCAGCCCTGCAGGACATAATAAACATAACCCGCAGAAGATTCCCCATGATGAATATTCTTGTTGCACCGGCGGCGGTGCAGGGAACGGGCGCGGGCAAGGAGATCGCGGACGCGATACGCCTGCTTGACGGCAGCGGCAAAGCTGACGTTATGATAGTAGGCCGCGGCGGCGGCAGCATAGAGGAGCTGTGGGCCTTTAATGAAGAAGTAGTCGCGCGGGCCATATATGCATGCAAAACGCCGGTGGTCAGCGCGGTGGGGCACGAAACGGACTTTACTATTGCGGACTTTGTGGCAGACCTTCGTGCGCCAACGCCGAGCGCGGCTGCGGAACTCTGCGTGCCGGAATATGAAGCGCTCAACGATGCGCTTGAGTACGCAGAAGAGCGGATGAGTTCACTCTGCGCTGACAGGATAGCGCGCGAGGAAAAGGCGATAGTCGCAATGGAGCAGGGCGCTGCATACGGCATGTGCCATCACAGGATAAGCATGAATATGGCGCGGCTCAGCGCGCTTGAAACCGGCCTTGCGGCAAGCGCGCGGCAGGGCATGGGCGAAGCGGAGCGAAAGCTAAGCATAAATGCGGCGCGGCTTGATTCGCTGGCGCCGGCGCGCACGCTTGAGCGCGGCTATGCAATAATCAGAAAAGGAAGGAAATATGCATCCTCCGCCAATGAATTGGCTGCGGGGGACAATATAGAAATACTGCTCAGCGACGGCACGGCAAAGGCAAAGGTGCTTGCGGGCGGGAAGGACAAGGAATAATGGCAAAGAAGGCCGAAACATACGAAGCAATGGCCGAAAGGCTTCAGGGCATAGCGGACAAGCTGGCGGACGGCAACCTTCCGCTGGAAGAGATGATAAAGCTTTATGAAGAAGGGGCAAAGCTTGCCGCAAAAT
>CAVDFM010000023.1:0-9905 GCA_963608365.1 bacterium
TGTGCCGCCCGCGCTTATGAAGGGCAGCGTTTGGCCCGTGGTGGGCGCGCTGCTGGTGGCGACCGCAATGTTTACTATCGCCTGCATACCTATTACGCTGGTTATGCCCGCGGCAAGCAGACTGCCGAAGCGATCCTTGCAGCGCATGGCAATGCGTATGCCCCTATATACAAGGAACGCATATGCGCCCATCAGCAGCACGCAGCCGATAAGCCCAAGTTCCTCGCCTATTATCGCAAATATAAAGTCGCTTTCGCCATACGGCAGGAACAGCAGCTTCTGCCGGCTGAAGTTAAGCCCCTTGCCGAATATTCCGCCGGAGCCGAGCGCTATAAGCGACTGCCGCAGCTGATACGCGCCGTCCGCCTTGCTGGTCCACGGGTCCCAGAACATTGTCATTCGGGCCTTTCTGTAATCTTCGCTCAATACCGCCAGCACCATTACCGGCGTTGCTATGCCCGCAAGCGTAACAAGGTGCGCCATCCGCGCCCCGCCGAAAAACAGCATCACCGCGCCCGTCATTACCATTATAACCATCATAGACATGTTCTTCTGCGCCAGCAGCAGTATGCCGAAAACGCCCATTATTATAAGCATGGGCACTATGCCGTGCGAAAAGCTTGCCATAAGCTGCGGGCGTTTGGACATGAACGAAGCCATGTACAGCACCAGCACGAATTTAGCCAATTCCGAAGGCTGGAACGACAACGGTATGCCTATTTTTGAAAAATCAAGCCAGCGCTTTGCGCCGTTTCGCTCCACGCCCCAGAATACGACCGCTACCATGAGCGCGATTATAAGTATGAGCGCAAGCGTTTTGAATTTATCCAGCGTATGGTAATCAAAAAAGCTGAGTGCAAGCATAAGCGCAAAACCTATCGCAAAATACATGCTTTGGTTTTTAAGGTAATAAAAACCGTTGTCCATGTTCCTGCTCTGCGCGTAATAATAGCTGGCGGAAAACACCATAACAAGGCCGAATGCGCATATTATGACCACGGTTATAAGCAGCGCGAAATCAAGCGGCCCCTGCCGCTTCTGCATCGGCCTCACGCGCGCGTTCTGCGCCTTTCCCCGGGAGTTGAGCGCCGGGGAGTTGCTTACATGCTCCACTTTGCCTCCTTACTTAGCCGCACTTTGATACATTAAAGCTTATTCACAAGCTCCTTAAATATTTCGCCGCGCTGTTCATAGTTATCATATATGCCCCAGCTTGCCGCCGCAGGGGAAAGCAGCACCGCGTCCCCGCTTTGGGCCAGTTCTTCCGCCTGTTTGAGCATATCTATCATGGGCCCGTCGTTAACATATACGGGCGAATACCCCGTTTTTTCCGCGGCCAGCTTTATTGCAGGCACGTTAAGCCCGCTTGCTATAACCGCCTTCACCTTGCCGTCAAACGCTTCAAACAGCGGCGCAAAGTCGCTCTTTTTATCGTAATTACCCACGCCGAGCAGCAGTATTGTGGGCCGCGTCATGGCCTGCACGGCCTTTATGGTGGAATCGGGGTTGGTGCCCTTTGAATCGTTTATCCAGGCCACGCCGTCCTTTTCCCGCACGAATTCTATTCTATGCTCAACGCCCGGGAACTCCCTAAGTCCGCGCCTTACGCCTTCCGCGTCAAGCCCCTGGCTCATGGCAAGGCATATCGCGCACAGCGCGTTTTCTATGTTATGCTTTCCGGGTATCCTCAGCTCGCTTGTTGCAATAAGATCCGTCTCCTTGCCGTCCAGGCGGAATATAATCCTTCCGTTTCTTATAAACGCGCCGTTTTCCGGCTCGGTCTCCTGCGAAAAATAAAGTATCCTTGCCCGCGTAAGCTTAGCCATGTCCCGCACTATGGGATCGTCGTAATTCAGCGCGGCAAAGTCGTCCTCTGTCTGGTTCTCAAAGCCGCGGCACTTTGCGGCAATATAATTCTCCATCTTATACTGGAAGCGGTTCAGATGGTCCTCCGTAATGTTCAGCATGCCGAACGCGTTCGCATGGAAGTCCACAATGCTTTCAAGCTGCAATGCCGCCGTCTCGGCTACAACATAGTCGCCCGCCTTGGTTTCGCGCGCATGCGCCGTTATTGGCACGCCTATGTTGCCAAGCACGAACGTGCGCTTGCCCGCCGCCTTAAAAAGCTCTCCCGTAAGCGCGGTGGTGGTGGTTTTGCCGTTTGTGCCGCTTATGCAAATGAACTTTGTGCCGCGGTCGCAGTAGCGGTATCCAAGCTCTATTTCGCCGATTACCTCAGCGCCTGCCGCGCGTGCCTGCTCAACAAAGGGGCTGAATATGGGCACCACCGGGCTAAGCACAACAAGATCCGCGCCCTTCACGGCCTCGGCATGGTCAACGCCCAGCGCGTCTTTATACTCTATGCCGCTCAGTTCCTCCTTTAGACCCTTTATGTCCGTTTTCATATCGTTTACGGTAACGTCATAGCCCAGCCCATACAAAAGCTTTGCGCTGGCTATGCCGCTTTTGGCCATGCCTATGACCACCGCTTTCTTCCCGTTCTTTTCCATTTGCCTTTACCTCCCCCTTATGGTTGAAGTTATATTGAATGCGCATGCATTTATTCGTAAAAAAAGGGGCCGTTCAGTGCCGGTCAGGAGGCTTGAGACAAAAGAGCCGCGCTCTGTCTCAAGCGTCTTAACCTTCAAGCGCACGCCGTGCCAAGCGCCAAGGAACCACGGCTTCGCCCGCACGCACCGAACGGCCAAATAAAAATTTTATAGATATGCCAACAGGCACACTAAGCAAAGCAATACGGTAATTATCATATATACCGAAACTATGCGCGTTTCAGTATAGCCCAGCAGCTCGAAATGATGATGCAGCGGAGCCATTTTGAATATGCGCTTTTTTCTCAGCTTATAGGAGCCAACCTGCAATATGCAGGAAACGCTGCTGGCCACGAAGCAGCCGCCCATTATGGCAAGCAGCAGCACGCTGCGGCTGAATATGGCCATTGCGGATATTGCGCCGCCAAGCGCCATGGAGCCGGTATCGCCCATGAACACGCGGGCGGGGTAAGTGTTATATCGTAAGAATCCAAGGCAGCCGCCCGCAACGGAGGCCGCGAATATAGCCATTGAACTAAGTTCCGCGCTGTACTGCGTCTGCACGGCTTGTCCTTCGGCCACGGGAACCTTCACCGCGGCAGCCATATAGATGAATATCATCATCATGCTTGTTGAGTACACAAGCGACACGCCGGAGCAAAGCCCGTCAAGTCCGTCGGTAAGGTTTACCGAGTTCACCGTGCCTATGATTATGAACATCATGGCAGGTATATAGAATATGCCAAGATCCCATTCCGCCTTGAAGAAGGCAAGGTATATCTTCGGCCCTATGAACGGGGATTGATACGCATAAAGCGCCAATATGAACGCTATGGCAAACTGCGCTATTATCTTTTGATACGGTCTGAGGCCTATGGTGTTTTTCTGCTTCACTTTAAGGAAATCATCCAAAAAGCCGACCAACGCAAACGCCGCCGTTGCAAGCAGCGCAGGAAGCGCAAGCTCCGTCGCATTGAGGGAGAATGCAAGCGTGCCAACCAGTATGCCCGCAATGAACATCATGCCGCCCATTGTAGGCGTACCCGCCTTGCTAAGGTGGCTCTGCGGGCCGTCGCTGCGCTCATTCTGGCCGAACTTCAGCCTTCTGAGCATCGGTATTATCACCGGCCCAAGGGCTATCGTCACCACAGCCGAAACAATAAAAGCATATATCGCGTATTTCATACTATTCCTCCGATAAAAGGACGCTTCGGCCCCTTCTTATCTTCTGTCCAGTTCCTCCAGCAGCTCGGCAACAATCTCCTTTTCGTCAAAATGACGCTTTCCGCCGCCTATTTCCTGATAATTTTCGTGTCCCTTGCCGGCAAGGACTATAACGTCCTTTTCCCTTGCGTTTTCAAGCGCGTATTTTATCGCCGCGCGCCTGTCCTCTATCACAACGTGCGGGCAGCCGGATTTGTTAACGCCTTCAAGCACGCTTGTTATTATGCTCATCGGCTCCTCGTCGCGCGGATTATCGCTCGTCACTATAAGGAAATCCGAATACCGTCCGGCGATTTCGCCCATTATGGGGCGCTTTGCCTTGTCGCGGTTGCCGCCGCATCCGAAAAGGGTGACCACCCTGCCGCGGGCAAAGCCGCGCACCGTGCGCAGCACGTTTTCAAGCGCGTCCGGCGTATGCGCGTAATCGAGCAGCACGCTGTAATCCCCGTCCGTGGGCAGCGGTTCAAGCCTGCCGGAGACGGATTTGAGCTTAGCCAAGCCTTCGCGTATGTCATCCGTTCCGAAGCCCAGCAGCATGCATGCCGCAGCCGCGCCCAGCGCGTTAAACACGCTGAAAAGCCCGGGTATGCCTATTTTAATATTTATGCTGCCCTCCGGCGTGCGCATTGCGAACTGCGCTCCGGCGGTTGTAATCTCTATATCGTTTGCGGAAAAGTCCGCCTTTTCCCTTACGCCGAACGTGGTCAGCGGAATATCAAGCCCTTCCGTTATGCTTGCAAAGTGCGGATCGTCCGCGTTCACCACGGCGCGTTTGGACTGCAAAAACAGCTTTTTCTTCGCCGCAAGGTAATTATCGAACGTTTTATGATAGTCAAGATGGTCCTGCGTAAGGTTCGTGAATATACCTATATCGAACTCCACGCCGTGCACCCTCGCCTGATCCAGCGCATGGGACGAAACCTCCATCACCACCAGCTCCACGCCTGCGTTCTTCATGTCCCGCAGTATCTTTTGAAGGTCAACGCTTGCGGGCGTTGTGCGCTCGGTTTCAAGTATCCTGTCGCCTATCAGGTTGTGTATTGTGCCTATTAGGCCAACCTTCAGCCCCGCCTCCTCGGCGATGCTCTTTATCATGTATGTCGTGCTGGTCTTGCCGTTGGTTCCGGTAACGCCTATCATCTTCATTTCCCGGGAAGGATAGCCGTAATACGCCGCCGCCATTTCCGCCATTGCAATGCGCGTGTTCGGCAATATAAGCTGCGGCAGGTCTACGTCCAGCTTGCGCTCCACTACCAGCGCCGCCGCGCCGAGTTCCTTCGCCATGGGCGCGTATTCATGCCCATCGGAAAACGTTCCCGTTACGCAGCAGAAAAGGTCGCCTTCGTGCACCTTGCGCGAATCGTATTCTATATTTGCAATTTCCCTATCCTCGCCCACCAGCGTATGCTCGGTGACCTTGGCAAGTTGACTCAGCAGCATTTTTCGCCTTTCCCCGGGACGGCCTTTAGCCTATCCCCGTATCAGAAAATTCTACAAGCACCTCCGTGCCCTTCTGCACGGTTTCCCCCGCCGCGGGGGATTGCCGTATAGCCTTGCCGGATTGATCCGGCGGATCTATCTTTATTATCAGTCCCTTCGCCTTCAGCGCATCGCTCGCCTCAAGCCGCGTTTTATCCAAAACGTCCGGAACCGTTACCATTTCGTCCTCTTCTGCGGTAATGTCCGGCTCGTCTGCCGACGTCATCACCGTGTAGAGCAGCACTCCGCTGCCCGCCTGCACCGTTGCTCCCGCGGAAGGGACCTGCGCGGTAACAAGCTCGTTCTCGTCATCCTGGAATGTGGCTTCCAGCCCGACCTTGCTCAGCTCATGCTTGGCGTCGCTCACGCTCATGCCCGTAACGTCCGGCACAAGCACGCTGCCTTCGGCAGATTCAGGCAGATAGCCAGAATACCTCAGCACTTCTTCCATTACCTGCTTCACGAACGGCGCCGCCACGGTGCTGCCGAATATTGTGCCCACCTGCGGCTCGTCAACCAATATCAGGCAAACATACTTCGGGTCGTCCGCCGGGGCGAAGCCTATGAACGATGCTATAAGCTTGCCTTGCGCGACCTTGCCGTCGGAACCGTACTTCTGCGCGGTGCCGGTCTTTCCGCCCACCCTGTATCCGGGTATGGCGGCGTTTTTGCCGCTGCCTTCGCTCACTACGCTTTCGGCTATCTCCCGCACAAGCGCGGAAGTTTCTTCGCTTATCACGCGGCGCACCACCGTGGGCTCGTTCTTCAGCACGACCGTGCCGTCCGGCGCAACTATGCTGTCCACCACATACGGCTGCATGAGGTTGCCGCCGTTTACCGCCGCGCTTACCGCCGTAACCAGCTGCAGCGGCGTTACCGCTATGCTCTGCCCGAAGCCTATGCGGGCCAAAGTATTATCGGTAATGTATTTCTGGTGCGTAACTATGCCCGCGCTTTCCCCGGTTATTCCGCTGCCTGTTGAGGAGCCGAAGCCGAAGGAGTATATGTAATCATAGAACGTTTCCGTTCCCATGCTGAGCGCCATGCGTACAAAGCTTGGGTTGCAGGAATTCTGCACCGCCTTATACAGCGTTTGCGATCCGTGCCCGCCGTGCTTCCAGCACTTTATCCTTTCGCCGTTCACGGTGCAGCCGCCGTCGCAGCTGAAGCCCGTATCCGTAGTTACGCTTTTGCTGTCCAGCGCCGCGGCAAGCGTGATGAGCTTGAACGTGGAGCCCGGCTCATACGAATCCGTAACCACGCGGTTGCGCATAAGCGAATTGAGCAGCGCCATGTCGCTCCTTGGCGGGGAGTTGGGGTCAAAGTCCGGCTGGGTAGTCAGCGCCTTTATTTCCCCCGTTGTGCAGTCCATTATTATGCCCTGCACGCTTGTTGCCTTGTTTACTTCCAGCGCTTCCTTGCAGGCCTTTTCAAGCGCGCTCTGCATCACCGCGTCCGTGGTAAGCACAATGTCGTCGCCGTCTGTCGCGGGTATCAATTCCTGCACGCCGTATGCAAGGGCGTTGCTCCTTGCGTCGGTTTCCGTCACCATGCGGCCGTCCTTGCCGGCAAGGTACTTGTCGTATTTCTGCTCAAGTCCCGCCTGGCCTTCGCCATCCACGGTGGTGAAGCCCAAAAGCTGGCTGAAAAGCGAACCGGAGCTGTAATAGCGCTTTGTGTCTATTGCCGTGCCAACGCCGTTGCCAAGCTTCATGGCCTCTATTTTATCAACAACGTCCCGCTCTACCTGGCGGGCAAGTATAATTTCCTGTTTATTGGAGCTTACCCTTTCAAGCACCTTTGCATAGTCCATGCCCAGCAGGTTTGAAAGCTCCCTCGCTACCCTTTCGCGTTCGTCGGTCTTTATGCTCTTGGGCCAGACCACGATTTTGTACGCCGTAGCGTTCCTTGCAAGCACCACTCCCGTGGAATCGAGTATCTTTCCGCGCGTGGCGCTTAGCATTGTGTTTCTTGTTTGCTGCGACTCGGCGCGGCCTGCAAGCTCGTCGCCGTCTATCACCATTATTTTTACAAGCCTTATGCCGAGCACGAAAAACAATCCGCATATTATGCCCAGCATTATCTTCAGCCGTTTTTTGTTGGAAACGCCCGGTGCGTCCAAGGCTGCGCCCTCCTTTATGTTTTATCAGCCGCCGCACTCCGTCCTTCGCAAAGGCAAGCCTTTTATTATGGCTCGTTCGTCGCCGTACCCCCGTCCGGCTCCTGCGCGTCCTCCGTCTGAGCGGTCTGCTCAGGCTCGGTCTGCGTCTTTGCTGCGCCGTTCATATAACCGCCGACGGCGCCGTTGACTTCAACTATTTGCTCGGCCGTAGGATAATTCAGCCCTGCCTGCGCTGCGGCCAGCCTTGCTTCGTCCAGGCTTACCGCCTCGTCCAGCTGCACCTCAAGCTCCGTTATCCTTCTTTGGCTTTCTTCTATCTTTTTCTGCGTGCTGTTCACCGTTCTGTACGCGCTTGCTATCGACGCATACCTGAACACCAGCCCTATCATTACCGCCGCTATCATCAGCACGCCCGTAACGCTTATAAACTTGGGCAGCGTTCTCTGCTTGCGCTTTTGCGCCGTGGTAGCCTCGCGCATAATGCGCGTCCGCGGGGCGGCGTGGCGTTTCGGCTCGGCGCGGGATATCTGCGCGGGGATGCTTTCCGCTTCCTCATAGGGCAGCTTTTCCGCCGTGGCCGCGCGGGAATACGAATACACCCTTGAAGGTGCGTATACATTCTGTCCCTTTTTCGCCGTCGCTGCCATTTTATTCACCGTCCTGTCTGTTTATGCGCTTAAAGCTTTTCTATCGCCCTAAGCTTTGCGCTCCTTGCGCGCGGATTGTATTCAAGCTCCGCTTCCCCCGCCACTATCGGCTTTCGCGTAAGCACTTTTGCCGTGGGCACCTTTCCGCAGGTGCATATGGGGGCGTGCGGGTCGCAGGTGCAGGGCTTTTCAAATCGCCTGAACGCCTGCTTTATTATTCTATCTTCCAACGAATGGAAGGTTATCACGGCCATCACCCCGCCCGGGGCCAGCAGGTCATGCGCATCCTCTATCGCCTTTTCAAGGCCGCCGAGTTCGTTGTTGACCTCTATGCGTATCGCCTGGAATGTGCGTTTTGCCGGGTGCTGCGCTTCCCTGCGCGCCGCTGCCGGCATGCTGCGGGCAATTATGTCCGCCAGCTCAAGCGTTGTGGCTATGGGCTTCTCCGCGCGGTTTTTGACTATTGCGTTCGCGATGCGCGAAGCGTAGCGTTCCTCTCCGTAGTCCTTTATTATTCTGAAAAGCTGCTCGCTGCCGTAGCCGTTTACAACGTCGTATGTGCTGAACGCCGCGCTTTTGTCCATCCGCATGTCAAGCGGGGCATCTTCCCTGTATGAAAAGCCGCGCTCCGCCGCATCCAGCTGATATGACGACACGCCAAGGTCCATCAGTATGCCGTCCAGCTTGTCCACCCCGCGCTGATGCATAAGCTCCTTCATGTCAAAAAAGTTGCCGTGCACCGCCGTGAACTTATCGCCGAAGGGTTCAAGCCTTTTGCCTGCCGCGTTTATAGCGTCCATGTCGCGGTCTATGCCGTATAGCTTGCCGCCTTCGGGCAGGGCTGTAAGTATGGCCTCGCTGTGCCCGCCGCCGCCGAGCGTGCCGTCGGCATATGTTCCGCCGCGTTCGGGCTTGAGCAGCTCAAGCACCTCTTTGAGCATTATGGGTATGTGCTTAAATTCACTCATAGGCCGCTCTGTATCCTTGTAAGCGCAAGCAGCGTTTCGTCATCGAAGCCGGACTCGTCATCCATCTCCTCGTTCCACCTGGCGCGGTTCCAAATCTCTATGCGGTTATTGGCCCCGGCCAGCATAATGTCGCCGTCAAGCTGCGCCCTTTCCCTAAGGTTGGGGGCGATGAGTATGCGCCCCTGCTTGTCCAGCTCGCATTCGCATGCAAGGGCGAAAAGCTTCCTTAGCGCCTTCTGCACCACTATGTCCGCCAAGGACACATTCTGTACCGCGTTCACGAACGCGTTCCATCTTTCTTCGGACATGCCCATAAGGCACTGATAATCCCCCTTGCGGGCAAAGCCGCAGGTCACGATTATCCGCGCCCCAAGATCCAAGCGCCATTTGGCAGGGATGATTATCCTGCCCTTGCTGTCCATATTATGTTCGAAACAGCCAATAAGCACCTTTCCTGTTGCCTCCGAATCCCCTTCAAATGGGTATAAAGCGCCCTTTATCCCATTTAGGTAGCTTGATTATACCACCACTTCGTGGCACTTGTCACCACTTTTATGGTAAAAACTCATATTTTTTGTTAATTCATCCTTATTTTTGCGTCAAAAAAGTCCCCCGCCTTATTTGGCAGGGGATAGTGGGGTACCATCGGTTATATCTGCTTTGCTATCAGTTTGGCGTATTGTTCGCAAAGTTCATGCAGCGTATCCAGCGCAAGCGTATCGCACAGCGCGACTTCCCGCGGCGAACGCATAAAGTCCATGAACTGCCGCTGCAATGCCGTAAAGCCCTGCGCAAGGGTCGTTTCACCGGCGAGTTCAAGCATTGTTATGCCGTCCAGCAGGAGCGGGCGGAACAGCGCGTTCATCTCTTTATAATAATCGTTCGGGTCGTGCTTCTCTGCCGCGAATGTCTCTAT